>JASFTI010000276.1:0-5315 GCA_050053635.1 Gemmatimonadales bacterium | reverse complement strand
CGCCCGGGAGGGTCGGGATCTCCATGGTCTCGACGGTGTCACCTTCCGCGTCCAGGTGCAGGTAACCGACCTTCATCGGCTGGTTCGCCGGCATCGTCTCGTCGAGGATCGGCACGTAGGTGTGGTCCGCCGTATCCACGACCAGCGGGTGCCGTGGGAAGAACCCACCCTGCAGCGGCCAATGCTCGGCGAGCCCGCCGTCCGGGTCGTAAAGGGTGAGGCGCGCGTTCCGAAAGTCCGCCAGCACGACCCTGCCATCGTGCCGGACCACTATCCCGCCAGTGAAGTCGCCGTACTCGCCGGGTCCGCCGCCCTCGCGGCCCAGCGTAAGAACGTAGTTGCCCCCAGCGTCGAAATAGCGGAGCACTGGAACGTGGCTATCGAAGGCGTAGATCCCGCCCTCATCGTCCACCGCTATCCGTTGGATCGATCCGAACATCAGCTCTTCCGGGCCGTCGAGGACACCTATCGAAAGGTCCTCCACCATCTCCATCGGCTCGCCCCAGAAGCTGCCACTGATCGTGCGGACAACCACCGTGTCACCGATCGTATCGAACTCGGCGACCCACGTCCCCACGTCGGGCCCGCGCTCGCTCGAGCAGGCTCCGCCGCCGAGGACGGCGACCGAAAACAGAGCGGCTGATAGGCGGCGACGAGGATCCATCGCGTCCCTCCTAGGGGGCCGTGCTGCGCTGACCTACTTGACGAGTCTACGTGCGCACCGGCGGAGCAACAAGCCGAGTTCGCCGGGTTGCACCGCTCCTTCCGTTGGATGCATGTAAGCCGTGCACCGTTGCGCCACTGATGGTCGCCGCTCGCCGCGGGCTCGCTCGCGGCGCTATCTTCCCCAGCGAAGAGCCGAGATGAAAGGAGATCGACGTGCGAATCAGTACACCAACCACGTTCGTGATCTTGGCCGCCGGTGTGGCGGCTGCCTGTGGCGCGCCGCAGATCGACGTTGCGGCCGAGCGGGAGGCGGTGCGGGCCCGCAGCGCCGGAGTCGTCGCGGCCGAGTCCGCCTTCGACGTCGAGGAAGCGCTGACCTTCTGGGCCGAAGGCGCGATCGTGCAGGGGGCCGGGGCGCCGCAGATCCAGGGGAAGCAGGCGATCGGCGATCTGTACCGGCAGTACTTCGAGAGCGGCATGTTGAAGGAGTTCTCAGGTGAGACATCGTACCTGGAGGTATCCGCGGCGGGCGATCTCGCCTACGAGTACGGGGTCAACAGGTTCGTTCTGGCCGGAGCGGAGGGCGACCTTTTGGACATGGGCAAGTACCTGGTAGTCTGGAAGAAGATCGACGGCGAGTGGTTCATCGCCGCCCTCGCCTTCACCAGCGACGCGCCGGAACCGGTCCCCCTGGTGGGAGAGTAGCGCGCAACCCTCAACGCTCTTTCTGACATGGTCGTGGGTTCAGACTGATGGATAGTGGTAAGCCCAAACGCCGGACTCGACTGGCGGTCATCGGCGGCGCCGCCGCAGTCGCCGTCTTCCTCATCTGGCTGGTTTCGACTCGCAGTCCCACTCGGACGGCAATTCCCGGGGACGTTACCGCGCCGGGCGCGGGCGTGGAGCAGCGGGAACAGGGCCACCGACCTCCCGCGACTATGGTCGCCAGCTTCGACGGGCTCGGCGTCGGCTTCGAGGGCCCACACGGCGGCTGGACCGGTCGCAACCCTTCCGACAACAGCCTGGCCGTGGGCCCGGACCACATCGTCCAGATCGTCAACACGGGATCATAGCCGATGATGCACATCAACGAGATGCTTCGTCCGCCTTTCAGTAATCCCCGCCAACTCGCCGAGCTGGGCACCTCGATATCAGGGCCTGTGCTCATCGCCTTGCTGGGCCTGGCCGCGATCGTCGGCTGCGCCGAGGAAGCGCCCCGGCACACCGAGCTCGAGTGGCGCGGCAGCTTCGATACCCTGGCGAACGGCGCGGTCCTGGTTCGCAATCCGGCGACGCCGGCCTGGGACAGCGCCACGGCTTGGCGGCTGGAGGAGGAGCTGCGGATCGGGGGCGTCGAGGGCCCGGAGCCCGAGCTGTTCGGCGGCATCGCGGCGGTCAGCGCCGACGAGAGCGGGCAAATCTATGTGCTCGAGGGCATGGCGCAGGAGATCCGCGTCTTCGCGCCCGACGGAGCTCACCTCCGCACTTTCGGCGCCCGGGGCCGGGGTCCCGGCGAGCTGAGGGGCGCCTTCGGGCTGGTCTGGGATGACCGTGGCCGCCTCTGGGTCGCGGACGCCGGCAACGCCCGCTACACCGTGTTCGACCGGCGCGGCACCCTCCAAGGCGAGTACCGGCGACCGCTCGGCCCGGCCTATCCCTTCCTGGGCGTCTTCGACGAATCGGGACGTCTGCTGGACGTCAGCGCGAACGCCGGACGCGGGCAGCTCGACCTGATCCCCGTCTCGTTCAGTCCCGACCCGCCGGTGTTCGAGACCTGGCCCGCCGTGACCCTCCCCTCCTACATCGGAACCTTGCCCCGAGCCATCGCGCTGCTGCGCCCCCGGCTGACGCTGGCCTTCGACCGGCGCGGCTTCGTCTGGTTCGGGACGACCGACGAGTACCGCATCTATCAGAGAAGCTTGCATGGCGACACGCTGCGTATAGTCGAGCGCCCGGCCGAGCCCGCACCGCTCTCCGATTCGGAGCGCGCCGCGATGTCGGCGGAGCTGGCCGAATCCCAGGTCCGCCTCGACCCGAATGTGATCCCCACCCACAAGCCCGCCTTCAACCGCTTCGTCCTCGATGACGCGGGCTACCTGTTCGTCAACCTGCCGGACAGCGAGGGGCGGGCCGGCCGACTGATCGACGTCTTCGATCCCGAGGGCCGGTACCTGGGTAGGATGACCGCGCCGGTCCGCCTGGACTGGATGGTGCCGCCCACGATAACGCGAAATTATCTTCTCGGTATGGCGCGGGACGAGCTGGACACGAGCTACGTCGTCAGGCTGCGCCTGGTGCGGCCCGAACGCTGAGCCTGGAGATGAGCGCGGGAGCAAACAGATGATCGCCGAACTGATCCACACGTTCGATGCGACGCTACGGTTCATCGAGGGGTCCGTCGCCGACCTGTCGGAAGCGCAGATGGTCGAGCAGCCGGCCGGCGCGCCGAACCACGGGACCTGGCAACTGGGCCACACGATCTTCAGCTGCCAGGGCATAGCGACCGAGCTGGGTGCCGAGCCGTGGCTACCGGACGACTGGGAGTCGACCTTCGGGTACGGCAGCTCGCCGTCGTCCGACCGCTCCCGCTATCCGAGCAAGCGGGAGATGCTCGCCGCCCTCGACGACGCCGCGAGTCGTCTCCGCCAGGCGCTCCGCGCCGCCGACGAGTCCGTCCTGCGGCGTCCGCCGCCGGACGAGACGCTGCCGACTATGCTACACCTGTTGTTACAGGTCGTCGTGGCGCACACCGCCTATCACGCGGGCCAGCTCGCCGTGTGGCGCCGGGCGATCGGTAAGCCGAGCGTAGCGGTGTTCGTCTAGCCGACGCCGCCGAACCGGAGCTGACGGGAAAATGAGATTCGTACCCATCCTGGCAGCGCTGCTGCTCATCGGTCCGAGCTTCTGGGCCAGGCCGCTGGCCGGCCAGGCCGTCGAGTTGGACGAGTCGATATACGCGGTGGCGGATTACGACCCCGGCCGCGATCCGTTCGCCGACCTGAAGATGACGGTCGAGCGCGCCAAAACCGAGGGCAAGCGGATCCTGCTCAACGTCGGCGGCACCTGGTGCGTCTGGTGCGCCATTCTCGACACGTACATCGCCGAGAACACCGCCGTCGCCGAGACGCTGCGCGAGAGCTTCCTCATCATGAAGGTCAACTACAGCCCGGCGAACCGGAACGCGGAATTTCTGTCGAGCTACCCGGAGATCCTGGGCTATCCGCACATCTATGTGCTGGAGAGCGACGGGTCATTGCTCCACTCGCAGAACACCGCGGAACTGGAGAGCGGCAGCTCGTACAGCGAAGAGGCGATGTTGCGGTTCCTGGAGAAGTGGGCGCCGCGGCGCTGATCCGACAGCCCGGTCGTCTATGCTGAAGTCTGGCAGGTCGTGCTCCGTCGGTTCCCCTACTCTCTCCTATTCATTCCAGAGACCGACAGGATTCTGGTGCTCGCCCGCTTCCACCACAGGCGCGATCCGCAGACGTGGCGCGAGCGTGCATGATTCTCTCAAGCGCTTTTCGGTGGCGCTAGCTCACGACGCAGGGTAAACACTGATCCGTCAGGGGCTGGAAGTCGAATGATGCCGGACGTCGTCTACTACGTGGCCTGCAGCCTCGACGTCGGGCCCGCTCGGCGACGGTGTGCTCCGAGATCGCCTGACCTCTTGTGGTTCCCGCTTACGACGATTGCCGATCACTCACTCCGTGCGCAAGCCCGTCACCGGATCGGCGCGGCTGGCGCGCCGCGCCGGCACATAGGCGGCCAAGGCCCCGGTGCCGAGCAGCACGAGGATCCCGGCGGCGAAGGTCAGCGGGTCGAGCGCCGAGACGCCGAACAGAAAGCGCGACAGGCCTCGCGAGACCAGGAGCGCGCCGGCCAGTCCGACTGCGCCGCCGATCAACACCAGCCGCATCCCGCCGCGCACCATCAGCGCGACGACGCCGCGCGGCTCGGAGCCCAGCGCCATGCGGATCCCCATCTCCCGGGTCCTGAGCGCCACCGCGAAGCTCACCACCCCCCAGAGCCCGACCGCGGCGAGGAAGAGGGCGAGGCCGGCGAGCGCGCTGGAGAGCAGCGCCGACAGCCGGCGCGCCACGTGCATGATCCCGATGTGATCGGCCAGCGTCGTGCTCTTGGTGACGATGAGCTCGGGGTAGGTCGTGCGGAGCAGCCGGTGCAGCGCCCGGGTCGTGGCCGCCGGATCGCCGCGGGTCGTCGCCAGTACCGTGACCCACGAGTTGAACTCCTGGGCGAACGGCAGATATATGAACGGGCGCGGGCTCTCCTCGAGGCTGCGGATCTTGGCGGTCCGTACCACGCCGATCACCATCGGGTCGGCGAAGCCGGGCGCGTCGAGCTGGATCGTCCGGCCCAGCGGGCTTTCGCCGGGCCAGAAGCGCCGGGCCATCGCCTCGTTGATGACCGCCACCGGCGTTCCGTCGCGACGGTCCTGCTCGCCGAAGTTCCGACCTTCGAGGATCGGGATCCCGGCCGCCGCGAACAAGCCCGGCTCCACCGACGTGAAGTCGATGCTGTGGGCGGACCGGCCGGGCGGCGGCGCGACGCCCTCCACCTTCACGTCGATGATCATCCGGTTCAGCGTGTTGAGGTGCGGGTTCGAGATGGCGCCGGCCCGCGTCACGCCC
>JASFTI010000275.1:0-5337 GCA_050053635.1 Gemmatimonadales bacterium | reverse complement strand
CGCTTCTGCAGATCTTTGGCCAGCTCCTTGACTTCCTTCTCGGTCGGGACGTCGCCGGTCAAGAGCAGCCAGATGTGGCCCTCGACGTACGGCATCTCGGCGCCGGGGACCTTGGGCAGTGCCTCCAGCGTTTCGGGGATCGTCATGCCGCGGAAGCGGATGCCCTCGTTGGGGTCGAGGTAGGAGATATCGGTGACCAGGCAGCGAACGCCGCGGGCGCCGCCGATCGCCTGGGCGATCGTCACGTCGCTGATCTTTACGTCACCGTGCTCCTTGAGCAGCTTGGTCGTCCGCGGGCGCCAAGCGTCGATCTTTTCTCCCAGTTTGTCCTTTAAAGACATTTTGCCTCCTTTGGCCGCCGTCTTCGAATCGCTCGCCAGGGGGCCCGAAGGGGGGGCGGCGAGCGGATCGGCCCTGCTATGGGCCGCTGATTGCGCGATGGGCATACGATGACTCAACTCATGAGGGCATAACTCATGCCCGGGTGCCCCCCGGCCGCACCCCAGCCCGCGAAGCGGTCTAACTCCACTAAGTTAGCGGGATGGACCGTGCCCGCTCCAGGGGGCCCGGCGCCGAGGGCAGGGGCGATCTGCCACGCGGTGGGGCGGGCCCGGCGACGGGGGCGGTTTCCGCTAACGATAAGCGTTAGTGACGTGTGTCCGGGCGGCGGCGCTCTGCGGCTGCATCGCTGGTAACGGCGGCTGCTCGATCGGCTCGTGGGGTTGGAGACACCGATCTGAGCTTTGGCAGGGGCAGCCGTTGGCGCCGATGACGATCCGCGAGCTGGCCCCGGGTCCTGCCGGGCTGGCTCAACAGGTTCAAGCCACGCTACGCGCACTCACGTAACGAGGTTTCCGGGAGGCGGAGCGGTTCCAGGAGTCACTGGAGTAGGTTGCGGGCGATAACCAATCTCTGAATTTGGTTCGTGCCTTCGAAGATCTGAGTGATCTTGGCATCCCGCATCATCCTCTCTACCGGGAAATCCTTCATATAGCCGTAGCCACCCAAGATCTGGACGGCATCGGTCGTAACCTTCATCGCCACGTCACTGGCAAAGCACTTTGCCATGGCAGACAACCTGGCTTCTCCGGCAGAGCCCTTGGCGCCGATCTCTCTCTCCTTCTCATTGAGGAGAACCGCGGTGCGATAGACCAATGCGCGAGCAGCCTCGATCTGAGTGGCCATCTCGGCCAGCATGAACTGAAGCCCTTGGAATTCGGCGATGCGTTGACCGAATTGAACCCTTTCCTTGGCATAGTCGATGGCGAAATCGAGAGCGCCCTGAGCAATCCCGACGGCCATCGCCCCAATCGCCGGTCTGGACAAGTTCAAGGTGGACATGGCCAATCGCCAACCATCACCTTCGCGCCCCAGAAGGTTCTCTCTTGGCACCTTGGCATTCTGGAATACGAGTTCGCTCGTATCGGAACCACGGATCCCCAGCTTGTCCTCTTTCTTGCCAACGATCACTCCGTCCGTACCATCTTCCACTACCAGACAGGAGATGGCTCTATGCCCTGCCTCTGGAGCTGTCCGGACGAAGACCGAATGCAATTCGGCCACACCGCCATTGGTGATGAAGCACTTTCGACCGTTGAGGACATAGTGGTCTCCATGAAGTTCCGCCTTGGTGGTCAAGGCGGCGGCATCAGAGCCGGCCCCGGGCTCGGTCAAGGCGAACGAGATGAGGGAATTCTCGTCAGTGATTCTGGAATAGAATCGTTTCTGTTGCTCTTCGTTGGCCGCCAGCATCATCGGCATCAGACCAGCGGCATGAGCCAGTCCGGTCACGGCAGTCGAAGCGCAAACCTTGGATAATTCCTCCGTAGTAATGCAAAGGCTGACCAAGTCACCATTCATACCACCGTAATCCGCCGGCAACATTACCGAGAGCAGCCCCTCTTTGCCCAAGGTCCGGATCGTACTCCAAGGGAATTCTCCCGTTCGGTCGATCTGTGCGGCGAGGGGGGCGGCTTTGTCCTGGGCGATTTTACTCACCGTTGCCCGCAATATCTCGTATTCTTCAGTCGTGTAAGGCGCGTCTTCCGTCTCGGGATTCTCAGGAGTATCAGTCATTTCAAGAGCTCGTTACCACCGGATTAGAGAACTTGCCCACGTGATGCCGCCTCCGAAGGCAGTCAAGAGGACGAGGCTTCCTTTGCGAACCGTGCCATCCCTGACGGCCTCGTCGAGAGCGATCGGCACCGTAGCACCCGAGATATTCCCATACTTGTGGATCGTGACATAGACCTTATCCACCGGCACGTTCAACCTCTTGGCCATCCCTCTCATGATTCGGATATTGGCCTGGTGCGGGATGATCACATCGACTTGCGAGATGTCCAGACCGTTGGAGCCCACGGCCTCCAGACAGCCATCGCTGAACCGGTGGACCGCCAACTTGAGAGTGGAGCTGGCTTCCCGCAACTTCAAATAGTGTAATCTCTTATCAACACTCTCATATGATATTGGGGTGGTCTTGGAACCGCCGCCGGGCATCAGGAGTTTCTGTCCGTCGGCAGTAGCGCCGTCTGAATGTAGGTGGCTAGACATGAGTGTAGCTCCGTCGTCGCCCTTCGCGAGCACGGCCGCACCGGCACCATCCCCCCAGAGAATGCAACTGTCCCGGTCTTCCCAGTTCACTGTCCGGGACATGACCTCCGAGGCTACGACCAAGGCGTTGTTGTAGGTGCCAGTCTTCAGATACTGTTCCGCGACCGACAGGGCGAAGATGAAGCCCGAGCAGGCCGCCGTGACATCGAAGGCGACCGCTTTGTCCGCCGCTAATCTTGCCTGAAGCCAATTAGCCCCAGATGGACAATGTGTATCTGGAGTAATCGTGCCCATGACGATCAGTTCTATCTCGTGGGCATCCATCTGGGCCATTTCCAGCGCCTTGAGCGAAGCCTCTCTTGCCAGATCCGAGGTACACACATCCTTTTCGGCAATCCGTCGCTCTCGAATACCGGTGCGCGTGTAAATCCATTCGTCACTGGTCTCGAGCATCTTCTCCAAGTCGAGATTGGTTAACACCCTCTCGGGGAGATACGAACCCGTCCCCACTATCCCGATTCTGTCATTCATGTCCACCTTCTCCGTAAACTCGGAGCACCGGTTCCGAGACCTCAACTATGGTGAATTATAGAGCACCCGATTTCTTTGGACAGTGTTCCAATTGAAGAATAGAATACTTGACTGAGGAGCCGCTGTCCGGGACCCGCGGGCGTAGATTCGGAATTCCAACGCTCGGATGTTCTATTATTAGTGGATTGATCATGGATCCCCGAATTCGCGAGACCAGCCCCAACCTCCAATGGGCTTCCTCGGTCACGCCGTAGTGCGGGCGGCCGCCTGGGCGGCCGGCGTTTACTACCGCTTCGAGCGGGCCGGGCCCGGCCTGCCCGATGGACCCGTTCTCATCGTCACCAACCATCCCAACATGCTGCTCGATCCGCTGCTGGCGCTGAAGGCGGCGGGCCGGCGCGTCCGGGTCCTGGCCAAAGCGCCGCTGTTCGAGATCCCCATCTTCGGGCAGGTGCTGAGGGCGGTGGATTCGCTGCCGCTCTACCGGGTCCAGGACGATCCGGAGTTGCTGGGTCGTAACAAGCTGGCTTTCCAGGAGGCGACCGAGACGCTGCGTGCCGGCGGGACATTGCTGACCTTCCCGGAGGGTGGGAGCCGCAGCGTGCCGGGGCTGGCGCCGCTCAAGACCGGCGCCGCGCGGATGACGCTGGCGGCGGAGGAGGGCACCGACTGGCGGCTCGGAGTCAAGGTCGTGCCCCTCGGCCTCACCTACCAGCGTAAGCACCGCTTCCGCAGCCGCGTGGTCGCCGGGACCGGCGAGCCCATCGTGGTGGCCGAGTGGCGGCGCGCCTACGAGACCGATCGGCCGGCGGCGGTACGGTCGCTCACCGCCGTCATCGCCGCGAGCCTGGAGCGGCAGGTGCTGGTCCTGGCCGACGAGTCGGACCGCCGGCTGGTGGAGACGGCGGACGTGCTCTACGCCCGGGCCCGGGGCCTGGCCCGCCCCCGGGAGCGCGAGCCGCTGGGGGCGCGGCTGCCGCGCCTGCAGCGCTTCGCCGGGCTCTTCGCCTGGCTGCGGGTCGCCGACCCGGAACGCCACGAGCGGCTCGCCGTTGCGCTGCGCGCCTACCGCCGGCGGTTGGAGCGGCTGGGGAGCGGCGAGGCGGATGTGCCTTCGCGCTACGAGGCGGGGCAGGTGCTCCGCTACATCGTGCGCCAGGGGACTGCCCTCGGCCTCGGCCTGCCGCTGGCGGCGCTGGGCACGATCGCGTGGTATCTTCCCTTCTTCGTGACCGGCCTGGTGGGCCGCCTGTTGAAACCCGCGATCGAGAGCGTTGCCACGGTGAAGCTGCTGGCGGCGATCGTGGCCTACCCGGCGGCCTATGCGGCCTGGATCGCGCTGGCCGCCTGGGCCGGCGGCCTGCCGGCCGCCATCCTCACGGCGCTGGCGCTGCCGCCGCTGGGATTCGTCGCCCTCGCCTGGCGGCATCGCCGAGAGGAGGTGTGGGAGGACGTGAAGCTGTTCCTCCAGGTCGTGCATCGGCCCTGGCTGCGCGAGCGGCTGGCGCAGCAGCGCTCGAGGCTGGCCGCCGAGCTCGACGAGCTGGAGGCGGCGTGGTCGGAAGCGCTGGCGGAGCGCGACCCGGCGGGCTCGCCTGGAGAAAAGAGGGAGGAATGACCGGACCCGCCGGATCGGGGAGCTCGTCGCGCGGCTGGCTGAACGCGCTCGGCCTGCACCGGCGCGAGCTGCGCAGCTGGGCGCTCTACGATTGGGCCAACTCGGCCTTCGCCACCACCATCATGGGCGCCGTGCTGCCCATCTACTTCGCGCGCGTGGCGGCCGGTCACCTGGCCGGCAACGTGGCAACGGCGTACTGGGGCTATACGACGGCGCTCGGCCTGGCGATCATCGCGCTCGCCGCTCCGGCGCTCGGCGCGATGGGCGACTACCTGGGCGCCAAGAAGCGCTTCCTCGCCGGCTTCATGATCCTCGGCGTCATCGCCACCGCCTGCCTCTACTTCGTCACGCAGGGAGAGTGGCTGCTCGCCTCGGCCCTGTTTATCATCGGCAACATCGGGTTCGCCGGGGCGAACGTCTTTTACGATTCGCTGCTCCCCCACATCGCGTCCGAGGACGAGGTCGACCGGGTCTCTACGGCGGGTTACGCACTCGGCTACGTGGGCGGCGGCATCCTGCTGGCGATCAACCTGGCGATGATCATGAAGCCCGACCTGTTCGGGCTGGCCGACTCGGGAATCGCCACCCGGCTGGCGTTCGTCAGCGTCGCCGTCTGGTGGCTCGGCTTCTCGATC
>JASFTI010000274.1:0-5340 GCA_050053635.1 Gemmatimonadales bacterium | reverse complement strand
ATAGGAGCCTCCTGGGTTCGGGTTGCACCTTAGATCCATGTGCTACCCTTCACTGGGAACGCACGTCATACAATGTGCGCCCACCCCGGAGGCTCCGCTCTTTCATAAGGTCGAGTTACGCTCCGGGCGACCCCGGACGCCTCCCTCGCAACAGCCCCTCACAGCGAAGCTGGACGTGCCGCGCGAGTCCCGGACATATTGGACGTGTTCGTCCGCTTATCACGGGTGGCGGAACCCCCACGGCATTCATAGTCACAGGCTTCGCGGCTGCGAATCTCCTGGCCGGCCCGGCGGCGGCGCAGGACACCGTCGTCGTTCGCGCCGACGACCCTCCGGGAGCCGTGCGTCGTGCGACTGAGGATTCACCCCGGTACGTGAGCGCGTCTGGACGCCAGGGGAGACAAAGCGCAGATTGAGTGCAATGACAACGAAGACTCTCTCAGTGGTCCTGGCCGCCTTCGTCGGCCTGGCCGGCCCCATCGCCCAGCCCGCCCTCTCGCAGGAGCACGGGCAGGATGCGGTGGTGCTGGGCCACGTGGTCGACGCCGAGAGCGGCAAGCCGATCGAGACGGTGGAGATCCGGCTGGTCGGGCGCGGCGACGACCTGGTGCGGGTCACCGGCGGCGAAGGCGAGTTCCTGATCCCGCGGGTGCCGCCGGGCACCTACGAGGTGGTGCTGAGCCACCTGGCCTACGGGACGCACAGGGACACGACTGAGGTCGGCGCGGGCGAGCTGGTCCGGTACGAGGCGCGGCTGGCGATGCGGCCGATCGAGCTCGAGCCGCTGGCGGTGACGGTGGCGCGCCGGGAGGTGCCGCCCAACCTGCTCGGCTTCTACGAGCGTATGTCGATGGGGCGCGGCCACTTCATCACCCGGGAGGACATCGAGGCGCGGCAGCCGGGGCGGACCACCCACATCATCGGCGACCTGCCGACGGTGCGGGTGCGCATGGAGGGCGCCAGCTCGCGCTACTACGTCGAGTTCACCCGCTACCGCGGCTGTCCGCCCGCCGTCTACCTCGACCGGATGCTGCTCAATCCTACCGGCGCCGACCGGGCAGTGATCGACGACTTCGTCATGCCCGGCGAGGTCGAGGCGGTCGAGGCGTACGACAGTCCGGGCGAGCTGCCCGCCGAGTTCGGCGGCAGCCGCGCCGCCTGCGGCGTCATCGTGATCTGGACGCGAGGCGGCAGGTAGCGCGAATCGATCTGGACGCATGGCCGGGCTCCCCCTATACTGACGACATACCCTGACCCCCCCACTGCAGGCAGGTCGAGCATGTGCAGTGGAACCGCCTCGCCGCCGGGCTCATCGCCCGATCTTCATAAGCTCTGTAGGCGTGCGCGCTCGCTGGGCGCGGCGACTCTTGCCGCGGTCCTCGCCGTGTGTGGTCCGAGCGTGGCGGCAGTTTGGGCTCAGGAAGGCGTCGGACAACCAGGTGTCGTGGTGGGTCGTGTCCTGGACGCCGAGAGCGGCGACCCCATCGGGACGGTGGAGGTCCGGCTCGTCGGGGAGGGGGAGAGCCTGGTTCGGCTGAGCGACGGCGAGGGCGCGTTCCTGTTCCCGCGGGTGCAGCCGGGGACCTACGAGGTCGTGCTGATGCACCTGGCGTATGGGACGCAGGCTGACACGATCGAGGTGCGGCGGGGCGAGCTGCTTAGCTACGAAGCGCGGCTGGTGATGGAGCCCATCGAGCTGGCGCCGCTGGCCGTCACGGTGCAGCGCCGCGCCGTCTCTCCCATGCTGCTCGGCTTCTACGAGCGCATGTCGATGGACATGGGTGGCCATTTCATCACCCGAGAGGACATCAAGCGGAGGCAGCCGCATAGGATCAGCCAGATGATCGGCGAGGCGCCGGGCACACGGGTGCGCTGCCCGGGAGGGGGCTGCTACGTGGTCTTCGCCCGTTATGAGCGCGACCCGCGGGGCGCCTGCCGGCCCGCCGTGTACGTCGACCGGATGTATATGGGCGGTGGGAGGAACGCCCCACCCGCAGGTGTCGATGAGTTCGTCATTCCAACCGAGGTCGAGGCTGTGGAAGTGTACGACGGTCCCGGCTCGCTTCCCGCCGCGTTCGGCGGCAGCGGCTCTGGCTGCGGCGCTATCGTCATCTGGACGCGAAGGGGCATGGCAGCGTCCGAAGCTGCTGAACGCCAGGCGTATCTCGGCGTAGTCACCGGGTCCGTAGACATCGGGGACGCATCGTTCGGCACGGCTCGCTATTTCCGCGGCATCTACACGAACGGCCAGTTCACGATCGACGAGGGAGTGGCTCCCGGTGCCTTCCCGTTTCGGCAGCCGCTGCCCTGCCTGAGCACGCAAGGGGAGGCGATGACGGTCACGGTCGACAGCCTGGCGCCGTACAATCCCCCGGCCTGGGATGAACCGGACCTGACGGTTACCGTCCGGCCCGCGCAGTCGTCAGATCAGAACGCGGGGATCCTGTTCTGGACCGGCGAGCCGCAGATCGAGCGGGCCGAGGGCCGGGAGGTAGCGCTCGACCCCGCCGCTCGAGAGCTCATGGAGTCTGAGACCCGCTGGCTGTGGCGTGAGGCGGTGGATCAGCTTCCCGAAGGCGAGCGTGAACTCGAGATGAGGATCGAGCGCGACGATGTGCGTGCGTTCGGCTCTGATCTCATCACCGTGCATCGTTACCCGGTCATCGGAAGTAGCGACCGCCGCGGATGGTTCTTCCTGGTCTACTCGCCCTTGGCCGGCCAGGTTCTCTACGGAACGTTCGGCCATCCCGAGTGGCATCCCGATGCGACGCTCACCGCTATCCGGCCGCACCTGTTCTTCCGCATCGAAGATGACCCGCGACTGTACGCTCTGGCGGCCAGGGTGGCGGCGTGGAAGCGTTCGGACTGGATCATATTGGACGTGCGGACCGGCGCGCCCGTCCTCGAAGCGTACTAGGGTCCGCAAGATGACACTGACGGTCAAAGGTAGGTGGGGGAGGATCCGATGCGATGGTTATCGCTGGTAGCGGGACTCGGCCTTGCCGCTTGCGTCGGGGATCCGGCGCGCGAGGCGACGTTTGGCGACACCGAGCTGGTCGCCGTTGAAGAGCTGCGTATCGGCAGTCCCGACGATCCCGAGCTCGCCTTCACCTGGTTCCGCGACCTCGAGGTGGGCCCGGACGGCACGATCTACACCGTGCACCCGCAAGAGAACGCGATCCGCGTCCACGATTCCGACGGCGCTTATGTGCGGACCATCGGTCGCGAAGGTGAAGGACCCGGTGAGTTCAAGAGCGTGGGACCGTTGGGAATGTTGGGAGACACACTCTGGGTCCTCGACTACGGCACGTATCGGTTCTCGTTCTTCGACCTGGACGGAGATCTTCTCGGCAGCCAGCGCATACCGATCGACCTGGGGCATACGCCCGATGAGCTGCCGCCACGTCCCAACGGGCTGCTCAGTGATGGCTCGATCTGGGGATCACTACCGAGCCCGTCGCATCTCGTTGCCAGGGGTGAGATAACGACCAACATGGTACTGCGACTGGACTCGACCGGCGCGGTCCTGGATACCATAGCCAGCTACTCGCTCGAGAACAGGGTATGGGAAGTTAGATATCGTGACGATCCCCGTTCAGGGGGCTCCTACGGTCGACAGCCGTTCTCGGACACCGAGCTCGTTCGGCATTCGTACTATCAGCCGCTTGTAGTGCGAGTGGACCGTAGTGCGGCAACGAGCGCGGCCCGCGCGACGTTCTCCGTGACGGCCTGGACGTTCGCGGGCGACACCCTGTTCTCGCGGGAGTTATCGTACAGCCCCGTGCCGTTAGAGGACGCGCTCGTCGACAGCGTCGTTGAGGCCCGTGCTGCCTCTGTCAGCAGGTCCCCGCTCCCGGGCGCCCCGACTCCTGCGCGTGCTGCGGTATGGGCCCGTAACACGCTTTACACACCGCGCTACCATCCGCCGGTCTCCGACATGGTGGTTGGTCGAGATGGCTCCGTCTGGCTGCGCGGCGAGGACCCGGGGCAGTCGACCGTAGAATGGCGCATTCTGTCGGCTGACGGGGAACCATACGGTGTCGTGCGTCTCCCCGTTGGCTTATGGATGATACTAGCAGAGCGGTCCACAGTATGGGGGACTGAGCGTGACGAGCTCGATGTGCCGTACATCGTTCGCTATGGGATCGTCCCGGAGCGCGATGTCAACTGACGAGCAACTGTGGCGCCCCCCAGGGGATGCGGCTGATACACGGAGGAAACGGCCATGGCCACTCGGATGACGTGCATTCCCGCTCTGTTCCTGAGCGTGCTGCTCACCCCTGCGTGTCGCACGGCACCAGGGGATGACCTGACCTTAAGCCCGGGACGGCCGCGGCCCGGGCAGCAGGTCGAGGCCGTCTACCGGCCGTCGGATGTTCTGGAAGGCGAGCCGCGGCTGCACCTGCGGGCGCGCCTGCGAACCCCGGACGACGACAGCTACAACACCGGGATGGGGTCGAGTACCGTCGCCACGCTCGAGCGGGAGGGCGACGGCACCTACCGCGGCGGGTTCGAACTGCCGGATGAGGTCGTCTTCGCCGCTTTCGCCGTGGAGGACACGGCGGCGGCACGCACCAATAGCCGGGAGGGTCGCTTCTGGGAGCTGCTCGTCCACGGGAGCGATGGCCGTCCGCTGTTCGACGCCCTGAGGCAGCGCTTCAACGACCACATGGGGCGCGACGAGCTGGCGGTGCTGGAGACGGCGCGCTCGATGGTCGAGCTGTACCCCGAGCGCGTCGACGGTTGGAGCTCGCTGCGCGCGGCCGAAGGTTGGGTGCTGGGAGAGGAAGGTGCCGAGGAGCGACTGAGCGCGCACCGTGACCGGGCGCGCGAATTCGACCGGGCGCTCGCCCAGAACGACGCGCCTACCGCCGATGAGGTGGGCTACCTCTACTGGTACGCCCGCGGCGTCGATGATGAAGAGATCATGGAGCGGTGGCGGCAGCGGCTCGTTGCCGAGTACCCCAGTCACTGGTTCGCCGTCCAGGATCGTCTGATGGAGCTGCAGGGCGAGCACCGCGAGGAGCCGGCGGTCCTGCTGCAGGGGCTGGAGGGGCCGTGGCAGGCCGTGGATGACGATCGCGCGCGGGCGCGGATCGCGACTCTCGGCCTGTCGACCGCGCTGCGGGCGGGTGATGACGCCGCGATTCGTAGCTGGGCCGGCCGCAACCTGGCCCTCGAGCCATCGTCGCGGTCCTGGGTCGCGCGTGTCCTCGCCGACAACGAGACTACCCGCGAGGCTGGCATTCGCTTGCTGCAGGCGGAGGTGGCCGCGGTGGAAGGCGTCCCGGATGAGCAGCGTCCGCTGGGCGCGACGGCCGCCGAGCACGAAGAGCGGTC
>JASFTI010000273.1:0-5351 GCA_050053635.1 Gemmatimonadales bacterium | reverse complement strand
TCGAACTGCTCGTGGTCGCGATCGTCGTCGCGATCATAGTCAAGTACATTCGTCTGCCCTACACCATCGCCCTGGTCTTGGCAGGCGTCTTCGTCGGCCTGTTGCCCGAGGTCCCGGTCTTTCCGGTGGACCCCAACCTGTGGTTGCTGCTCTTCCTGCCGCCGCTCTTGTTCGAGGGCACGATCAACATGGACCTCGAGCTGCTCAAGCGCTACGCGACGCCCGTCGGGCTGCTCGCGTTGCCCGGCACGCTCGCCTCGGTGGCCCTGCTGGCGACCGTCTTCCACCTGCTGTTCGCGCTACCCGTCCCGCTCGCCACACTGCTCGCCGTCGTCTTGAGCCCGACCGATCCCGTGTCGGTGCTGGCGACCTTCAAGGAGCACGGCGTCGCGCGTGGGCTGCAGACGATCGTCGAGGGCGAGTCGGTATTCAACGACGGCGTCGCGGTGGTCCTCTACGTGATCGTGCTGGCCTGGGTCGGCGGTGACGCGGTCACTGTCGCGGAGGGGATCGTCGAGTTCGTCAAGGTGGTGGCCGGCGGCGCTCTCATCGGGCTCGTCCTCGGCTACCTGACCCACCGACTGTATTCGGTGATCGACGACAACCTGATCGAGGTCGGCCTGTCCCTCGCCCTGGCCTACGGCGCCTATCTTGCCGCCGAGCGGTTGGAGGTGTCCGGGGTTATCGCCGTTGTCGTCGCCGGCCTGATCATCGGCAACTACGGCCGCATCTTCTCCATGAGCCCCAGCACGCGCCTCAGCCTGACCCACTTCTGGGAGGTGGCGGCGTTCGTGATCAACGGCCTGCTCTTCCTGATGATCGGGCTCACGGTGGAACGCGGCGGCCTGTTCAGCTATGCCGGCCAGATCGGGCTCGTGTTCTTCGCCGTCGTGGTCGCCCGGGCGCTCATCGTCTACGGATCCATCGGGGGATACCAACTCCTGGCGGGCCGCCGATTGCCCGCTGGCTGGATCCACGTTATCAACTGGGGCGGCCTGCGCGGGAGTATCCCGGTGGCGCTGGCCCTGGGCCTCCCTGTATATGTGGCGCAGGTCGACCGGTTGAGGGCGATCACGCTCGGCGCCGTCTTCCTCGCGCTACTCGTTCAGGGGATCACGCTGAAGCCGCTACTGCGCCGACTCGGTCTCGTGCGCCGCCCGCAGGAGCAGGAGGAGTTCGAACGGGCGCAGGGGCTGGCGATGGCGGCGCGTGCGGCGCTCAACGAGCTGGAGTGGTTGCACGGCCGCGGCGAGATTTCCGATTCGCTCTATCGCAAACTGAACCGCTACTTTGAGGCCGTAAGGGAAGAAAACGCTGCGGCGCTGGCCAGCCTGACCGAGGACCACAGCGCCGTGCGGCGACGGCAACTGGCGCGGGTCAGCACACAGCTGTTCGCCGCCGAGCGGACGGCGCTGAACGAGGCGCTGCGCCGCGGCCTGCTAAGCGAAGAGGTGTGGCGCGAGCTGAAGCGCGAGGTGGACGCGAGGCTGGTCGAGGGCGAAGAGGCCGGCTGGGAGCGGCTCTGGGAGGAGGAACAGGTCGATCTCGACGAGACGGCTCCTCCCCAGGATGTCGAGCCGCGCTGACAGATACGGAGGTAAGGAGCGATGGCCGAGAGACGGAAGCGATTCATGCGCTGGCTGCTGCCGAAGCTCATAGTCTTCGCCATAGGTGTGGCGCTAGGCTACTACGTACGCGACCAGCAGCAGACGGACTTCAAGGACCTCTACGAGCAGACGCGCGCCGAGCTCGAGCAGTTGAGAGAGACTGGCGAAGACGTGATCGAGCGCGGCCGGCGAGCAGGTGAGGCGATGAAGTCGGCGGCCGACAGTACCAAGTCGGCCGTGGAAGAGGTTACCGGCGGCAATTGACCGCCGGCTCAGCTTAGCAGTATCAGGGTGGCGGCCGCGGCGAGCAGCAGGTAGAGGATCCAGGAGAGCGCGCGGCTGCCGCGGGGTCCGGTGGTTCCCACCGTCGGCGCGTCGGGCACGACGGCGCGCACCGGCGTGATCTCGTTCTCCTTGACGATGTCCTCCCCCGAGGCGACCCTGCGCAAGAAGGCGAACTCGTACTTCCCGAACTGAACCACATCGCCGATCTGGAGCTTGTACGGCTCGTTGATCTTGCGGCCGTTGACTCTGGTTCGCGTGCGACCGAGATCGCGCAGCAGGTAGTGCCCTTTCTTGTAAGTGATCTCGGCGTGCAGGCGCGAGATCTTTCTGTCCGGGATGATGAGATCGCTTCGCTTCTCGCGTCCGATCCTGAATCCCGATCGATCTATGATGTAGGACTGGCTGTTATCCATCCTGCGCAGGACCGCGACGACCCTGCGTTCTTCTTCGGGCGGTGTCATGCGTCGGAGCAGCTCGGGCGCCACCGCGCCCGGCTTCGCCTCCGACTCTGCTACGGTCTGCGCCACCGCCGCGGGTACGGGCGCGTCCAACTTGATCGTGTCCTCCCCGCCATCATCGATGAACACAATAGTGCAACCGTTTAGCGACAGCCGGTCGCCGTTGAACAGGGCGACTGGATCGCTCTTCAACGGGCGGTCGTTAATCGCTATCGGGCCCGCGTCCTGCACGGCCCAGGCGAAAGCGCCGAAGTCCTCGATGCTGATCGCGACCTGGTAGCCGTCGCCCAGCTGCTGGAGGCGAATGCTGTCCGCTTCTCCCGAGCCGATCAGGTTCTCCCCGCTCTTCAGCTTATGGAGACGTCCCTGGAACTCTATGAACGGCACTTGTCCTGTCTCTCCTGGCGGGCGTGTCCGGTGGGAGGTCCGGCGGACCGGGGGTTTCCCCCTGGTCATTCTTTAGATGTCCCGGTGCCGGGCATCGTTAAGTCGATACACGCAAGCTGAAGGCCGCGTTCCACCGAAGGCGTAAGAGGCGGTGGCACGGCGACTTGCGGCGCGGGTCGCGGAACGGCCGTCGCCCGGGCCGTGGCGAATTGCAACTCCCGCTTGCAACCGCCGAGAGGGCCGCAGGGCGCCGCCATTGACCGGCCCAGACGCCGCCCGCATCTTGAGCGGGTAATCCCCCGGCTGTGTCCCGCGGCGCGATAAACCGTTGAGCTGCCGCCTTAGGGCCTATTAGAATCCGGCTGGGATCTTCCCGCCGAACGGTCGTGTGTGACCGCAACGGCGCGTCGCCTTGCCAGCGCGCGGGCGAAGCGCCTATGTGGTTTCGTCTCAACGTGATACGCGAAACGCCCTCACCAGGGGTGGCGAACGGGCGCCAATGCTGCGTAACAGGCACGGCTTCTCCCTCATAGAAACGATCGTCGTCATGCTGCTCCTGGCGGTGGTGGCGTCGGTTGCTGTACCACGCGCTCTCAAGCCCAGTCCCGGCAGACAGGTCGAGCTGGCGGCCCGGGCCCTGGCCCGTGACCTCGAGCTGTTGCGCATGCGGGCCATAGCGGCGAAGCGGCAGATCCGCGTCCGCTTCTATGAGTCTGAGGAGTTTTACAGCGCCTTCATGGACACGACGGCGCTACGCAGCGGCTCGATAAGCGAGACCGACGCGGAGGTGCAGGCGAGCCGGCTGTTGGCCCGGGGTTCGATGGGCGGCGTATCGGGGGTGCAGTTGCCGAGCGGGGTCGAGTTTGGAACCGGGATCGCGACCAGTGGTCCGGCGGGATACGACGCGACGGGTGGGGTGGTGCTCGTCAACGGCGACTATGTGGAATTCGATTCGCGCGGGATGGTGTTACCGCCGGGCTCGGGCGGCGTGATCTATCTGACGCACGAGGAGGTTGCATCGGCGGTGGCGGCGGTGACGATCACGGGCGCCAGCGCGTTCCGCTCCTGGGTCTTTCGCGGCGGCGAATGGACGAAATGAATAGGCACTCGGCGATCGAACTCTCGGACCGCGGCTTCGGTATGGTGTCGGTGCTCGTCGCCATCGTCCTGCTGGCCATCGGTGTCGTGGCGATCTCCGCTTCGAGCGCCTACATGGTCTCGCTGCAGACCGATGCGTCCGAACGTGCCCGGGCCACGGCGATCGCTGTGGCCTACATGGAGGAGGTCAAGATGCGCGCGCCGACCTCACTGGCCTCCGAAGATACGGTGGCGGTGAGTGCGACGGGAGCTGTAGCTGCCGGCGGCGCCTTCCTGCGCTCCCTGACCGTGATCCCCGAACCCAGCGTGCCCGACGCCCTCCGAGCTACGGTGGCGGTGCAGTATCCGTCGGGGTTCGGGCGAACCGGGACCGTTCGAATGGTGACCGTCATCTACTCGGGGAACTAGCCGTGCGATCTCCTGGCATCGAAACGGCCCGCGCACGACGTGGCTTCTCGCTGATCGAACTGATCGTCGCCTTGACGCTGGGCGTCGTCGTTCTCGGTGCCGCGATGGGCTACCTGTTCCGGGAGATGCGCTCGCTCGCCGGCAGCGAAATCCGCCAGAGCGTCAGCCGCAACGGCCGCTACATCGGCATCTCGCTACGCCACGACATCCAGAAGGCCGGCATCGACATCGAGAGCACGGTCGTCTTCGGTACCGTAAAGGCCTGGCCCGGTGACTACGGCGACACGCTGGTCGTGCTCCACGTCCCCTATCGGCCGCAGCCGGCGCCGGTGCACTCCCTCGTGCCGCCGGCCGGGACCGATGACCCGCTGACGGGGGACGGTACGTGCGGGTCGCGCTGCCTCGACCTGCTCAAAGGTCCGATCTCGCCGCTCGAGATCGAGCCGGGTGACCTGGCACGCCTGCAGGTGCGCGCTGTGCGCCGCTTGATTCTGATCGAGGACCTGGTCGATGCCACCGACACCACGTTTCAGACCACCTTCACCGAGGCGCCTCTACTACTGAGGCAGGCGGCGGGCCTCAGCGGTAGCCTGCAGTTGACGCGCTCCGGGACGTTCGTGCAGAAGCTCGTGCCGATCATCTACTATGTTGACGCCGAGGGTCAGCTCCACCGTGCCGCGCGCCTGAACCTGAACGGATCGCCCGACGGTGACATACTGGCCTACGGCGTGGAACGCTTCGAGGTTAAGCTGGTGTTTCTCGATGGTGACGAGCTCGACCAGGCCAACCCAACGGACACCGACGACTCGAACGACTACGACGATATCGTGGCCGTCAGGATCTCGGTGACCGTGGTCGCCGATCGAGTGGACCCGCGTGTCAACTCCGGCGAGCTGGTGAAACGGGACTACGAGTGGACGATCTCGCCCCGCAACCTCCGGTATCAACGGAACCGCTAGGCAGTGGCGAGAGCAGGAGGCTCTATGGCGAGGGATAAGATGTCACGAGGCTCGCAGCGGGACCGGGTCGCAAGTCGCATCGCGGACAGGCGCGGCTTGGCGCTCGTCGCGACGCTTCTGGTGCTCACCGTCATGGCCGTGCTGGTGGC
>JASFTI010000272.1:0-5361 GCA_050053635.1 Gemmatimonadales bacterium | reverse complement strand
CCGCAGAGGTGAGCGCCACGTACAGCTCCCCGTCGGGCCCGAACGCCATACCCCAGGGATCGACCAGCCCCTCGGCGTACACCTCGATTACAAACCCGGCCGGCACGTCGAGCTGCTCACCCGACTGGGCATAGCTCGCCTGCGCGCACGCCAGAGCGCCGACTGCGGCGCCGCACAGGGCGATGACTCGACGCCAGCTTCCGTTCTTCCGGTCCATGCGCACTAGGCTATACCCGTGGATGGGCATCCTGCAATAGCGGGCGCGCCATTGCGGCGGCGCGGTGCGGGTCCCAACATCGTATCCCGGGTCCGCCTCAGACGAGAACGCCCTAGGAGGGAGGTCTCCCGATGCTGTACCGACGCCTGGTCCTGCTCGGAGTCGCCGCGCTCGTCCTCTGTTCATCCGCCCTCGATGCCGCGGCGCAGCAAACCTTCACCATCGAGCAGGTCATGAGCTCGCCCTTCCCGAGCGACCTGACCGCTGCGCCCGCGGGCGCCAAGATCGCCTGGGTGTTCAACGCCCAGGGGCTGCGCAACATCTGGGTCGCGGAAGGGCCCGACTACGAGGCCCGCCGACTCACGGCCTACGACCAGGATGACGGACAGGAGATCTCAGATCTGACCTGGACTCCCGACGGCGCCTCGATCGTCTACGTCCGGGGCGGCGGAACGAACCGCCAGGGCGAGCATCCCAACCCCTGGAGCCTGCCGCAGGGCGTGTCCCAGCAGATTTGGATCGTCGATCTGGCCGGCGGCGAGCCGCGCCTAATCACCGAAGGCTCGAACCCGACAGTGGCACCGACAGGCGACGTGGTCGCCTTCCCCAGGCGAGGCGACATCTACGTCGTGCCGCTGGAGGGCGGTGACGCCGAGCCGCTGATCAGAGCACGCGGCGGCAGCGGCTCGCTAACCTGGTCGCCGGATGGCTCGCAGCTGGCCTTCACCAGCAGGCGCGGCGATCACAGTTTCATCGGCGTTTACGACCGTGCCAGCGCGCGCATCCGCTGGCTCGACCCCAGCGTCGATCGCGACGGGGCACCCGTATGGTCGCCGGACGGCCGCCGGATCGCCTTCCGGCGCATCCCGGCCACCCGGGCGCCGCTGCCCTTCGGGCCGGATCGGGCCGCGCAACCGTGGTCGATCCGCGTCGCCGACGTGGCCGGCGGAAGTAGTCGGGAGGTGTGGCGCGCCGACGAGGGGGTCGGCAGCGCCTACCACGGCGTCGACGCGCAGGATCAGCTTATCTGGGGCGACGGCGACCGCATCGTCTTCCCCTGGGAGAAGAGCGGCTGGGTGCACCTCTACTCGGTCCCGGCGGCCGGCGGCGAGCCGACGCATCTCACGCCGGGCAACTTCGAGGTCCAGCACGTCGCTCTCAGCGCCGACCGCCGCCGCGTCATCTACAGCTCGAACCAGGGCGACATCGACCGCCGCCATCTGCGGAGCGTCTCGGTGAGCGGCGGCAGACCCGAACTGCTGACTCCCGGTGACGGGATCGAGTGGTCGCCCGCGCCCATCGCCGACGGCAGCGCCTTAGCGCTGTTGCGCTCCGACGCGCGGCAGCCGGCGCGCCCGGCGATCATCCTCGGTTCGGGCCGGCCCCGCGATCTGGCGCCCGAGGCGATACCCAACGACTTCCCGAGCGACGCGCTCGTCGAGCCGCAGCAGGTGATCTTCCCGGCTGCCGACGGAATGCCGATCCACGGTCAGCTGTTCATGCCCCGGGGCGCCCGCCCCGGCGACGGCCGGCCGGCGGTGCTCTTCTTCCACGGCGGCTCGCGCCGCCAGATGATGCTCGGCTGGCACTACCGGGGCTACTACCACAACGCCTACGCGCTGAACCAGTACCTGGCCAGCCGCGGCTACGTCGTGCTGTCGGTGAACTACCGGAGCGGCATCGGCTACGGTATGGAGTTCCGCGAGGCGCTGAACTACGGCGCAACCGGGGCCAGCGAGTTCAACGACGTGCTGGGCGGAGGCCTATACCTGCGAGGCCTCCCCGAGGTAGATGCCGACAAGATCGGACTCTGGGGCGGCTCGTACGGCGGCTATCTCACGGCCCTCGGCCTGGCGCGTGCATCGGATCTGTTCGCCGCCGGCGTCGATCTGCACGGCGTTCACGATTGGAACGTGGTGATCAGGAACTTCGTGCCCAGTTACGATCCCGAGGCGCGGCTCGATGCCGCGCGGATCGCCTTCGAGTCGTCGCCGATGGCGTCCATCGACACCTGGCGATCGCCGGTCCTACTGATCCACGGCGACGACGACAGGAACGTCCCGTTCAGCGAGACCGTCGATCTGGTGGCGGCGCTGCGCAAGCAGGGTGTCGAGTTCGAGCAGCTGGTCTTCCCGGACGAGGTGCACGGCTTCGCGACACACGCGCGTTGGCTGCAGGCCTATCGCGCGGCGGCGGAGTTTTTCGACAAGCATCTGAGGCCGGAGTAATCATGCCGCAATCGGGCGACATCCTTATCGAAGAATTCAAGCGCGCCGCGAGCCGCGCCATCGACTGGATCGCGAGCTACCTCTCGCATCCCGAGGAGTACCCGGTGCTCGCCCAGGTCGAGCCGGGCGAGGTGAAGGCGGCGCTACCCGCCAGCCCTCCAAGTCGCGCCGAGTCGCTGGACGACGTGCTGGCCGACTTCGAGAAGATCGTCGTCCCGGGGATCACCCACTGGAACCACCCCTGCTTCTTCGCCTACTTCGGCATCACCGGGTCGGCGCCCGGAATCCTCGGCGAGCTCTTGTCCGCGGCGCTCAACGTGAACGGCATGCTCTGGCAGACGTCGCCCGCGGCGACGGAGCTGGAGGAAGTAGCGCTCGATTGGCTGCGCGAGCTCCTGGGGCTGCCTGAGGGATTCGACGGCGTGATCATGGACACCGCTTCCGTCTCTACCCTTTGCGCCATCGCCGCCGCCCGGCACGCGCTCTCCGACCTCGAGATCCGCGAACGCGGCATGTCGGGCCGCAGCGATCTGCCGCTGCTACGCCTCTATACGTCGCAGCAGGCACACTCATCGGTGGAGAAGGCGGCGCTGGTGCTGGGACTCGGCAAGGCGGGCGTGCGGAAGATCCCGACCGACGACGCGTTTCGCATGGATGCCGGTGCGCTGGAGTCGGCGATAGCCGAGGACCGAGCGGCCGGGCATCGGCCGTTCTGTGTGACCGCGACCGTCGGAACGACCTCGACCACCAGCATCGACCCGGTCCCGGCGATCGCCGAGATCTGCCGGTCTGAAGGTCTATGGTTGCACGTCGACGCGGCCTACGCCGGATCCGCGGCCGTCATTCCCGAATACCGCCACGTGCTGGCCGGCTGCGACGCGGCGACGTCGATCGTCGTCAATCCGCACAAGTGGCTGTTCACGCCCATCGACTGCAGCGCGCTCTACACGACACGGCCCGAGGTCCTCACCGGCGCCTTCAGCCTGGTGCCCGAGTACCTGCGCACCGCGGTTGACGGCGCGATCCGCAACTACATGGATTGGGGGGTGTCGCTGGGCCGGCGCTTCCGCGCCCTCAAGTTGTGGATGGTCCTGCGTTGTTTCGGGAGCGACGGCATCGCCGTCCGGCTCAAGGAGCATATCCGGTTGGCGCAGCTGCTCGCAGACTGGATAGACGAGCACCCGGGGTTCGAGCGACTGGCCCCCACCCCGCTGAGCGTCGTCTGCTTCCGCGCGCGCCCATCACACATCCAGGACGACGAGGATGCACTGAACGCGTTCAACGAGAAGCTGTTGCAGCGCCTGAACGCCGGCGGCGCAATCTACCTGTCACACACCGACCTGAACGGCCGTTACACGCTGCGGCTCGCCATCGGCAACGTGCGCACGGAGGAAGAACATATCGTCCGGGCCTGGGAGCTCGTTCGTGCCGAGAGCGAGCAGCTAGCGGTCCAGTAGCAGACCCAAATCAGAAGCGGATCAAATACGTGATCTTGACGACGGCGCCGCGGTCGCTGAATTCCCACATGGAGTCCTCGGTGCCGCGCTGCTCATTGAACACGACAAACAGATCGCTCCCCGGTGAGTGGATGAAGTTGAGTCGGACTTGGGCCGAGGCGGCGTTGTCAGCGTCGTTGTACTGAAGGAGCGCGTTGGCGATGAGCCTGGTGGAGAACGCGTAGGAGAGCCGCAGCGCGCCGACGTTGGCGATGAAGGCGCCGTCGGGCAGGTCGATCCAGCTACGGCTGTATCGCAAACTCATCGACAGGTTGGCATTGGGGTTGAAGTCCAGGCTGGGGGTTATCGTGTGTATGTGACCGCCGAACGTCCCCGAGAGCGAGCCGTTGAGCCCGAGCACGACGCGACGGTTGCGGCTCGTGCCGGCGAACCAGCCGAACAGCCAGAGGTCATAGTCGCCCGGCGGAACCAGCACCTTTTCCGATATGTCGAACTCCTCGTCCACCCGGTTGAAGCCGAGTTGATAGAACGCAGTGAAGCCGTCGCCCGAGTTCCACTCGGGTCCGAACGCCGACCCAACGGCCCAATCCTGGAGCAGGCCGTCGACGCGGGTAATCAGCTGAGCGAAGAAGAACAGGTCGATCTTGCGTAGCGCGAGGGCGCCGGGCCGCGGCGTCAACCGCAGGAACAAGTCGGCCCGGCGAATATCCTCCCGGGTGACGAAGCCGGCATCGACCGTCGTCTGCGGGCCGATCATCAGATAGTCGGCGGCGAAGCCGAAGCGGTCTTGCTGGTAGTCGAGGCCGATGCGGTAAGCGTAGTCGTCGCCCCCGGGCCCCGAGGTGGCGGTCCCGGCGACGAAGCCCTGGATGTTGAGCGCGCTGGCGGGCCAGAGGGACCAGTCGACGCCACCGGCCGTGTTCCAGCCGTACGCCCAGCGGCGATCGGTGAGCATCGCACCCACGTAGTGACGGCCTCCGATGTCACGCTTCAACCGGGCGACGGCGAAGTTCGAGCGGGGCTCGTCGTACGCCGAGTCGGTCACCACGTCGAGGAACCCCATCGTCTGCGACCCGACTCGCCCCGTGAGGCGAACGCCGCCCAACACGGGGACCTCGCCGTCCTCGGCGATCCCGATCTGCCGCGAGAAGAAGAGCAGGAACGGCGGCGGCTCGAAGGCGCCGCGGATCCCGAACTCGAAGATCCCGGCGTTCTCGAGGAAGAACTCACGCTTCTCGGGAAAGAAGAGACTGAACCTGGTGAGGTTCACCTGCTCGTCGTCGGCCTCGACCTGGGCGAAGTCGGTGTTCAGCGTCACATCGAGGACGAGGCCGGGGTGCAGTTCGTATTTGGCGTCGAGGCCGAGGTCGAGGCGCGGCTCGCTGTCGATCTCACCGGCCTCCTGCTCCTGGGTCCCACCCCCGAGCACATACGGCTTTACCTCCAGGTTGAGGCCGGT
>JASFTI010000271.1:0-5368 GCA_050053635.1 Gemmatimonadales bacterium | reverse complement strand
AGGGCGCGACGACGGCGATAGAAGTACCGGACCCGGCCAGGACCGAGACGCTGCTGAAGGAACGCGACGTGATCGCATCGGCGCGCGGTGATGTAATCCGCATCGCACCCCATTTCTTCACCACGACTGAAGACATCGATCGCGCACTGGCAGAGCTGCGCTCGATAATCGAGCGCCCGCTCTGAACCGGTGCCCCGCATGCGCACAATGCTTGGAGGGAACGATGGCTATCAAACGACGCGATTTCGTTAAAGTAGCCGGCCTGGGCGCCGGTGCGGCGCTGGTGACCGGACCGCGCGCCGCCTGGCCCGACGAGCGGGCTATGGCCAGGGCCGAATCCGGTGAGAGCTTCGTCCTGCTGCGCAAAGAGCAGCAGCGGCGTCGTGCCGACCTGCCACCGGCGGCTGACACTCACCGCCTGCCACTCGAGTGGTACAAAGCCAAGGCACGGGCGCTGAAGGATGAAGCGCGCCGGCGCGGCGTCGACGGCGGCCTCCTGCTCACGACACGCTGGAACATCATCTACGCCACCGGGCTGCTCCATTCCACCACCGAGCGGCCGTTCGCTTGCTTCCTACCCATGGACGACGATGAAGGTCTGATCTGGCTGCACCCGTACCTCGATCACCAGCTGGTCCAGGGTTGGTGGAAGACCGACGCCCGCTCGTACTTCGATTACCACCACGGCGAGGGCGGAGAGCCCTACGCCGAGCGTGTCGACCAGGGCCCCACGGTCAACGTCTACAAGTGGTGGGGCCGGACCTTGGCTCGGCTGGGCTATGCCGACAAGACGATCGGCATCGACAGTGGTGCCGCCGCCGAGATCGGCCTGTTGCCGGGTCACGAGGACGCGGATCGGCTCGACATGTTCGGCCCGATCGAGACACCGGGTAAACATCGCCCGTCGGGCGGCAAGTTCGGGATCATGGCGCGCGAGATGCCCGATGCCCAGTTCGTCGATGTCTACGACATCCTCATCCGCCACCGCGTGGTCAAAGACGAGATGGAGACCCGCCTGACCCAACGCGCCATGGACTACTTCTCCGAGATCCACGCCTTCGTTCGCAACTATCTCATCGAGCGGGGCCGCGGCACGCTGGACTGGGAGGTCGAGAACGCCGCGCGCCTCTGGGGGATGCACCACATCATGCAGGACATACCTCAAGACGGCGAGACCCACAACGCCGTCGGTATAGATGTAGGTCTCGGATGCCGCACGGGCCGCAAGACCGCCTACCCGCATCCTAACCAGGTCTCCTGGGCCCGCATCGAGCCCGGCCACGCGTTCCAGTTCTCGGGTGTCGTGCGCATCGGCGGCTACGGCGGCGAGCAGTACCGCTCGTTCCTCTTTGCGCCCTGGACCGATTGGCAGGAGCACGTCTGGGACGTCCACACCGCGTCCTATTACATCCAGGCCGAACACTCGCGGGCCGGTAACACCTGCTCGAACGTGGCGAAGGCGGTGCACGACTACCAGGTGAATAATCGCTGCGCCCACCTCATCTATCACCGGCCCGGCCACGGTGAGGGTATGGAGGGCCACCAGCCACCCTACCAGGCACTGGGCGACTACACGGTCATGCGCGCCGGCATGCACTTCTCCAACGAGCCCGGCCTCTACGACCCGGAAAACGGGTTCGGTTACAACCACGGCAACAACGTGCTGGTCGCTGCGGAGAAGGGACTGCAGATGGGGACGGCACCGTGCGATAGGGAATGGTGTCTGTTGGAGATCTGACAACTGGGAAGTCGATTGGGAATTCTCGAACCTCGAGCTCGGGATCGGGCGAGCAAGGGAAGCGGGAAGTGAGAAGGGTGTCTATATTGCGCGAGTTCCTGGAGTAACAAGAGATCGCTGAACAGTAAAGGAGTGGAACATGCCGACCAGTAGCGCTAACGCCGTATGGAAGGGTGGCCTGAAGGAAGGGAAGGGCGAGTTCAGTGCCGGCTCCGGCGCCTTCGCGGGAGCGTATTCGTTTCCGACGCGGTTCGAGGGTACCCCCGGCACCAATCCCGAGGAGCTGATCGCCGCGGCCCACGCCGCCTGTCTGAGCATGGCCCTCGCGGCCGGGCTCGAGCGGGCCGGTACGCCGCCCCAGAGCATCACGACCACCGCCCATTGCTCGCTCGAGAAGCTGGAGGAAGGCTTCCGCATCACCCGCATGCGGCTGGTCGTGCAGGGGAAGGTCCCCGGGATGGATGGGGCGGCTTTTAAGGAAGCGGCCGAGGCGGCCAAGAACGGTTGCCCGGTCTCCAATGCGCTGAAGCGGAACGTCGAGTTCGAGCTCGAAGCGGCGCTGGTCTAGTCAGCGTCGCTGCGGTGCCGAGGCGCGCTCGCCATGGACAAAGCTCGCTACATCGTCGCTTTGCTCGCCGTAATGTCTTACCCGCCGGCGGTGGGCTGGTGGTACTTGACCCACCCGTTCGTCGGTTGTTGGCGCAGGCTGGGACGGCCCCTGTTCTACACCGTGGTGACTATCGGATCGTTCATCATCATGGGGGCAATCTACCTGGTCCGTGAACCGCTGCTCGCAGTGGAGTATGGCACGGACCGGGCTTTGTGGCCACTCGTCGTTCTCTTCTACGGTACCTCCATTTACATTGAGGTCCGCTGCCGCAAGTACCTGAAGACCAAGATCTTGATAGGCGTACCCGAGCTGGCGCCCGACGGGCGCGGCGGCCGGCTGATCACTGAAGGGATCTACGGCCGCATCCGACACCCGCGCTACATAGCCGTTTGGCTCGGCACGCTGGCCGTCGCCTTCTTCACCAACTACCTCGCCGTCTATATCATCGCCATCGCGATCCTACCGGCGCTCTATCTTGTCGTCGTTCTGGAGGAGCAGGAACTGCGCGACAGATTCGGCGAGGAGTATATCAGTTACTGTGAGCGCGTACCGCGGTTCTTCCCGAGACGATCGATGCGGGACACCTAGTCAAGGGCGCTGGAACGCCGACGCCCGCGCCTGATCCTCGGCCTCGGCGACGCGGCACCGCCGCAGGCGGCGTGGCCCCGGTGGCATGTCAAACCTGTTCCGGCTCGTCGTCGTACTGTATATAGAGGGACCTCGCGCCTGGCCCCGGTCCGATGCCGCATCCGAGCCTTATCAGCGATGTACAAAACGTGCATCTACTGTCACCGCAGCCTCGGTGATAACGAATCGGTCGAGAACTTCCCCGTCGGGCGCCGCCTCGCCTTCGACGCGGAGAAGGGCCGCCTATGGGTGGTCTGCGAGAACTGCCGGCGCTGGAACCTGACGCCGCTGGAGGAGCGCTGGGAGGCCATCGAGGAGTGCGAGCGCTACTATCGCGATACGACGATCCGCTACTCGACCGACAACATAGGGCTGGCCCAGCTGGCCGAGGGGCTGGATCTGGTGCGGATCGGCAAGCCGCAGCGACCCGAGTTCGCCGCCTGGCGCTACGGCCGTCAGTTCCTGAGGCGGCGGCTCGTCAGGTTGGCCAGGGACCTGGGTGTGGCGGCCGGCGCCATCGCCGCACATGTGCTCGGCGTTAACGCCATCCTCTGGTTCGTCTGGATGGGCTCCAAACGCCGAATCGCGGTGCGCGTCAGGGCACCCGACGGTAAGCCGCTGCCGGTGGCGGCCGACGACCTCAAGGAGGTGCGACTGGTCACGACCGAGAAGCCCGAGGGTTGGGGGCTCAGCGTGCCTTACAGAACCGGCATCATGGAGATCGAGCCCTGGCGCACCTTCGCCGATGCCGAGGGTGACAACATATTGCTGGTCGGGCCCACCGCGGTGCGGGCGGCCGGCAAGCTGCTGCCCAAGGTGAACACCTACGGCGGTAGCGCCGGCCAGGTACGAAATGCCGTCGGCCTGATCGAGGATGCGGGCAGCCCGGAACGACTGTACCGTAAGGCCGCGCGCCAGGAGGGCTATGTGGCCACGGCGATGTTCGACAAGGACGCCAGCATCATCGGCTCGATGCATCCGCAGGTCCGGTTGGCCCTCGAGATGGCGGCGCACGAGGAGGCGGAGCGGCGCGCGCTGGAGGAAGAGCTGAAAGAGTTGGAGCGCGATTGGCGCGACGCCGAGGTAATCGCGGCGATAGCTGACCGGCTGCTCGTTCCGGAGGACGTGGAGGAGTGGATGCGGGAGCATCGGCGAGCAGTGAGCGGTGAGCAGTGAGCAGTAGGCAACGATCAGTAATCGAAGACTGAAATGTACAAGACCTGCATCTACTGCAATCGCAGCCTCGGCGACAACGAGTCGGTCGAGCACTTCCCGGTGGGGCGCCGCCTGGCGTTCGACGCGCGGAAGGGTCGGCTGTGGGTCGTCTGCGACAATTGTCGGCGCTGGAACCTGACGCCGCTGGACGAGCGCTGGGAGGCGATAGAAGAGTGCGAGCGCCAGTACCGCGAGACGACCGTCAGATACTCGACCGATAACGTTGGGTTGGCCCGGTTGCGTGAGGGGCTCGATCTGGTGCGGATCGGTAAGCCGCTGCGCCCCGAGTTCGCCGCCTGGCGCTACGGCCGCGAGTTCCTGCAGCGTCGGGTCGCCGTCGAGGCGTCTTTCGCGCTCAACCTCTTCGTCGCGGCGTATGACGCGCTCGTCTTCTATTTCACGGGTGGTGAAAAGCTGCGGGTCGTGACCCGGGTACGCACCGACGACGGCACGCACCTGCCGCTATCGCGGGCGGATATCACCGCGGTCAGGCTGGTGCAGTCGGGCGCCCCGGAGGGTTGGATCCTGAGGGTGCCTCACCGGGCCGGGCTGGCACAGCGCCGCTGGTGGTCGGAGTACGCCGGAAGCGAAGAGGAGACCGCGGAGCTCACAGGCTCGGCCGCCGTTCGTGCCGCGGGCAAGATCCTGCCCAAGGTCAACCTGTACGGCGGTCGGGATCGCCAGGTGCAGGGCGCCGTCAAACTCATCGAAGAGGCCGGAGACGCCGACCGCACCTTCAGGGTCCTCTCCCGAGCGCCCGGCTATGTTCAGGGTGCCCTGTTCGATAGGGACGCCAGCGTCCTCAAGACGATGCGGCCGGAGATCCGCCTGGCCCTGGAGATGGCCGCCCACGAGGAAGCGGAACAGCGCGCACTCGCCGGCGAGCTCGAGGAGTTGGAAGCGGCCTGGCGCGAGGCCGAGGAGATCGCCGCTATCGCCGACATGTTGCTGGTGCCGGAAGAGGTCGAAGAGTGGATACGGAAGCACCGCCTGGGGAAGGGTGGTGGGGCCGAGTAATCAGTAAGATCCCCACGTCGCGATTCGGAAGATGAGGAGAGATCTTCCATGCGAGAGTCAACCTGCACGTCGATCGTGATCGTCACCGCAGTGGTCATGCCGAGGTCCACCTGTCTACCGGTACAGAACTAGGCCCGACCGAGCGAACCGACCTCCAGCCC
>JASFTI010000270.1:0-5369 GCA_050053635.1 Gemmatimonadales bacterium | reverse complement strand
CGTAGGCAGATCGCGGGCCAGGCGGCTCGACCCATGGCCAGAGCGGCGCCCCGCGGCCCGGCTAGCGGCACAACTGTCATAGGAATAACGGCTTACAAGGTTGGGACGCCGACGGGATATGCGAGATCGCATCCAACGAGGAGCCCGGCGCCGTGACAACAATGTTCCAGTTCCGGACGGCGGCGCGCCGCAACCGAACACTGGTCGAGCTCCCTGCTTCCGAATGTTAGGCTCGCGAGAGCGCGCTCGCCCCTCCCTCGACGCGATCGACCAGCACCGTCGCGGTGAGCGTGCCGGTGACGTTGGTCGCGGTGCGCGCCATGTCGGGGATCCGGTCGACACCCAGCAGAACGGCCAGCCCATCCAGCGGGATCCCCACGGTCCCCAGAGCCGGCGCGAGGCTCAAGACACTGCCGCCCGGTATGCTCGGCACGGTGAAGGAGACTATGACCGTTGCCAGGACGGCACCGCCGATGCCGGAGACGGCCAGCGAGACCCCGTACAGCCAGGCGAGGAACACGAGGCCGGCCCCCTGGAAGACGGCGCTGCCGGCGCGGCCCAGGCCGGCGCCCAGCGGGATGACGAAACCCGACACAGCACTCGATACCTGCAGCTCGTCTTCCGCCGCCTTGAGCATCGCCGGCACCGTGGCCGGCGACGAGACCGTCGCAGCCGCTATGACCTGCGGACTCACGCACCCCTTGAGGAAGCGCGCCACCGACCGGCGAGCGAGGAACCGCACGGCCGGCACGTACACCAAAACCACGAAGGCCGCGAGTGCCACCAGAACGGCGACGACGAAAGCGATGAGGCTCTGAAGCATCGCCCAGCCGGCGCGGGCGGTGACCGGCGCGGCCAGCGCGAAGATGCCGACGGGGGCGATCCATAGAATCCAGTGGGTCAACTTGATCAGCGCCGCGGCGATCGCCTTCGCCAGCCCCAGCAGACGATCCCGCTGCTCCTCGGGCAGCGTTCCGGCAGCGGCAGCGAACATGACGACGAATACGATGAGTGGCAGCAGCGCACCTTCGGCGGCGGCCTGAAACGGGTTACTCGGTATGAGACTCAGAAGAAAGTCGATCGGGCCTGGAAGCGCCGGCGCTTCGACGGTCTGCATCGTAATCGCCTGCGCCGCCGCCTCGCTGGCCAGCGGGAGCAGAGCTCGCATCACTCCCATCCCCAGCAGAACACCCACGACACTCGTGACCGCGAAAAAACCCATCGCCGCACCGCCCATCCGGCCCAACCGCCTCAGGTCGCCCAGCGACGATACCCCCACAAAAATGACGGCCGCCACCAATGGGATGACGACCATCTTCAGCAGATCGACGAAGGCGATCCCGACCGGCTCGACACCTTCAGCGAGAACGATCAGCGGCGGTGCCTGGGTGATCGCGGCGGCAAGGCCCAACAACAGGCCCGTCACCAGGCCGAGCGCGATGGCGAGCTGGAGTCTTACAGGCACGGCCGCTGCCGGACTCTAGAGATTCTCCCGTGGAATCTCGAGCGAGCAAGCGACCGGCTGGTCCGTATCGTCCTGGCAGGAATCGCTACGCGTAAACTCCGTCGTCGCACCCACTACGTTGATCTCAAGGGTTATCTGCCCGCTCTGCACGGTCCCCTCAGCGGTGGCTCCTATCGGGTTGCCCGCCGGGATCAAGTACTGTGCTTCCCAGTCATCGGGTGGATCGCTGACGGTTCTTGCCACTCTGAGGTCGTCAATGAACGTGAGCTCCGTGATCGAGCCCACGCTGAGATTGGTTAGGGAATACGTGACATCGTAGAAGTCGGGTATATCCGGCTCGGTCGAGCAACCGGCCACTGCCAACAGCAGCGGCAGCGCCGCGAAGCAACGAACCGCAGACCGCAAATTGCGTGCATAACCCCTCATTGTCGTCTTACTCCTCGGGTTCCATGCCGTGTGAAACTTACGTTTGGTCAATAAGCTAAAGCCGCAGGGACCCGCCGTCGAGTGCCCCACGGGCTCGCCGCCGACCGACAGTGGAGGACCGTTTTGGGCCCGCTTCGGACATTAAGTCCCCCTGCATTCCCTGGCGAGGCTGCAAAACGCCTGTTTCTACGGGTCCCGGAGGTGGCACGCAGTTTGCTCAAAGAGAGGCTGGACGACCGGGCCCACAGCCCGCCTGTCGTTGATGAATAGCAGGCGAAGCCTCGCAGGGCCGCCTGCACAAAGGGAGGTGGAAGACAGATGTTGATCGCTTTGGTGGTGGCAAGCTTCATCCTCGTGCCGCCCGTAGTGTATGTGTGGAGGTCGTACGAAGAGCCTGAGTAGAGTGTATGTTCCGTCCCGCCTGGCGGGGCGTGAATGATAGCGAGGAGAGGGGCACCGGAATTCGGTGCCCCTCTCCTTTATGCGCATGGCCTGGGCGGTGCGAGGCTACCTGGCGTACACCTTCGCGAACCTCCTCAGCGGCTGTCCGGCAGGAAGTCCTCCATCACCCAGAGCTCAGCGGAAGAAGTCCCTGCGGAGAACGCGAGCCGACGCCCGTCGGGATCGACGCGCAGATGCTGGACCATTTCCATTTCCAGGCCGATCGGTTCGGGCTCGCCGCCCGCCAGGGCCACGTGCCAGACATCAAAAGTCCCGGCGCTCTCCGGCTCGACGCCCACATGATTCAGAGCCTGCGTCAGCGAGCGCAGGACTGGGGCGTCATCGTCCACCAAGAGCACTCGCCTCATCTCATCGCTCGTACCTGAGCGCCGCCACGGGATCCAGCCCCGACGCCCGGGCTGCCGGATAGAGCCCGAACACGATCCCCGTGAGGGCGGCGGCGGTGAGTGCGGCGATTATCGACCAAGCGGGAACGACGGCAGGAATCGGTGTGAAGTTGGCCAGTATCCAAACGATGATTCCCCCGATGGCAAGCCCGAACGCCCCACCCACGGTAGTCAGAGTCGCCGCCTCGACCAGGAACTGCCACATGATGTCGCGCCGTGTCGCACCGAGCGCCTTGCGAATGCCGACCTCGCTCGTCCGTTCCGTCACCGACACGACCATGACAGCGATCACACCGATACCGCCCACCATGAGAGCGACGCCGGACAGCGCGAACATCACGGCGAACAGCACTCCGGTGAGCTGATTCCACAGATCGTTTACATCGTCCTGGGTGAGGACCTCGAAGTCGTTCTCCGTGCCCGGGCTCAACCCACGCAGCGCCCGCATCCGGCCGGTCACCTGGTCGACCGCTTCCTGCAGCGCCACCGTCGATTTCGCCGTAACGACCATGGCGATCAGGTCATCGAACGTAATGAAGTGGGCACCTCTCAGCAGATGTTTTTGAGCCGCGTGGAACGGCAGGAACACTCGACCGTGTCCAATCTGTGCAAAAAGGTTGTCCGGCGTCCTATATACTCCCACGATGGTGAAGCTCTGCGGTCCGATGCGGAACTGCTTTCCAACAGCGCTCAACGGAGCGTATAAGCCGGCGGCAATCGAACTGTCGACAACCGCCACAGGCCACCCAGCCTCCTCCTCGGGCGAAGTGTAGAACCGGCCCTCAATGATATCTCCCACGTCAGTCTGCATGAAGTCGGGCGGCACACCGTAGATAGCAGCTTCGACCCTGTTCTCGCCCGCCCTCAGCATCCAACCACCCAGCTCGCCCGGCTCGCTGCTCGAGAGGTCCACCATCGGGTATGCGTTGGTGATAGAGACGAGCTTCTGTAGCTCTCTGGCGAAGCCGGCCGAGAGCGGCGGCCGGCGGAAGAACTCCGCTTCTTCCTCGTCGAGCGGCGAACCCATGGCCTGGGCGCCAGTGGCCTTCACGACATAGAACGTCCGGGGCCCGGCAGCCTCGATCGCCTCCTCGAAGCTCGAGTTGATGCCTTTGATCACCGCCGCCATCACCATGACGACCAGCACGCCGACGGCTACCCCCAGCACCGTGAGCGCCGTCCGAAACTTGCTCTCCCGCAAGGCACCGAGCCCGATCCAAATACCGTCGCTCAGTCCGCGAAGGGTCATCGGAACCTCACGGGACTCGCTCGTACTCGACCACCACGAGAACCACCGCCTAAGATAGGACTAGACTGCGCCTGAAGAACGGAATAAGCCGGCTTACTTAGTGCTACCACTGCTGAAGACCTCTGTCGTCGGGCACATTGACCAGGTCCTCAACCCCACTCCCGATACGGCGAATATGCAGCTACGCGCGACCCCAAACAACACGGCGGCGACGTGCGCTCAGCCTAGACTACGGTCTGCATGCTCAACAGGGTAGCCAGGCCACGGTCAGCAAGCGAAAGACCCGGTCCTTGACGGCCGAACGAAGTGGATGTGGCACGTGGTAACGGGCCGAACTCGCCGTTGACAACCACGATATCATGCCGTAGCGTGGATTTACACTCCAATAAATCGAAAGACCGCGTAGTCGCCCCAACCACACGCGTAGTGCGACCGGTCGTCACCTTGAAGGTGATCGGCGCGGTATCTAAACGATGTGCCGCTCCCTCTACTAGCGTTTTCCCGCTGCCTTACGGAGGTGTGCAATGATGATCCCGGCCACGTCCCGCTTCTCCACGCTGGCAATCCTGCTGTTGGCCTCAGCGCCCGGATCGCCGGCGCTGGCCCAGGATGAAGTCCCGGACGGCGGCGTCCAGCAGAGTACTCATACCATCAACCTGCAACCGGGGGAGACATTCGAGTTCGATGTCCCCCTCTGGCGCACCGGCACCCAGGTCACCGTGGCTTTCGCTCCGGCGCGGCAGTTCAGGCCGGTCACGATACAGCCCCGCCAGATCGAGAGGCGGCAGCCCCGCTCGCTCTCCGACATCGAGGGCTCGATCAGCGCGGGTGTGGCACGGCAGGCGCAGGAAAAGAGTGCCTTCAGCTTCCAGCTGCGGGTAGGCACGCGAACCATGACACCCGATCCCGCACTGGGCGGCCTCAGGACCTTCGTGGTAATGGTGGGAAGGCTGCCGCGTGGTGCCCCGACGAACGCCCGCGGATTCCTGCGCAACGTCTCCGAGCGGCCACGGAGCGGTGAGGTTCGGGTACAGTCGGTGGATGCCGCCGCGATGGACCGGCTGAGGGCCGAGCGTCAGAGAGCCGCGATTCAGGATGCGATCGAGGCGAGCGACCCCGATCTCATCTTCACGCTCTCCCACACCCTGCAGCGACATCTGGCCGGCTATCCCGGTGGGAGATCGGAGTTCGAGACCCGACTGTCGGAGGTGTTCGCCGAGGTCGGTGTTTCCAACGCCTTCGTCCGCACGGCCACCCAGAGCATGCAGCCGTTCCGGGCCCAGATACAGGCCAACGTGCGGAACGCACAACTGCGCGGTCTCACTACAGACCAGGCGGTGAGTATGCCCGTCGTCCGCACCGTCCGCCAGGTGCGGCCGCC
>JASFTI010000269.1:0-5380 GCA_050053635.1 Gemmatimonadales bacterium | reverse complement strand
GCCTCGGCTCTGCGGCCATCGCCGATCGTCGGGCTCTCACCGGTCAGATTACCCGACGCCACGTCCCCCACCGCGAGCCTCCGTCCATCTGTAGGCAGGTCGGTGAGCAGCGCCGGGTTCATACCGCCGCATGAGTAGCCGGCGGTGGGCCCCGGCGTGTCCGACACCCGCAAGACATAGGGCCCCGTCTGATGCGAAGCAGTCGTGCTGGCGATCACAAGGAACGTCCCGTTCTCCAGGAAAGTGAAGGAGATCCGCGCATGGCAGGCGCCGCCGCTGTCGTCATCGCGCAGCGTCTCTGCGAGACCGGGCCCGACCACATAGAGGTAAGAGTCGAGATCCTCCGAGACCATATCGACCGTCACCGAATCACCGGCCCGTCCCTCCAGCGTCCATGCTTCAACGTAACTGTCGCCGGGATCCCGCACGTCGGCGGCGGACAGTGCGCCCCTCACTTCCTCGCCGACCGTCAGCTCCCCCTCCGGATCGAGCAGCTCGAGGAGCGAGCGGCTCGCCTGAGCCTCCAAGAGACGCGGCGTTCCCAGCACCAAGGCACAGAGAACTGCGGACGCGACACGAAGACTTCGGACTGAGCAAAACACGTGTTCACCTCTCTGAGAGATCGAAGAATCGGCATCGTGAGCCGGCACACCTGTGCGCCGCACCGTACTATTCGGACATCACAGCCAAGAGGCAAGTGCCGGGCGGCGACGGGGAACGCCGTTACTCGCCGAGCCGCCAGGCGTCCGGCAGGTGCTCGATGATCGGAGCCTGATCGCGCCGAACGATGACCGCCACGGCATCGAAGCGACAGGCCAAGTCGGATTGCCCCTGGCGGTGCAGCCAGAAGCGAGCGACCCGCTCGATCTCGCGGCGTTTCTGGGCGGTGATCGCCTCCAGGGGGTGGCCGTAGCCGGCGCCGGCACGGGTCTTCACCTCGACGAACGCGACGAGATCATCGCGTGCCACGATGAGGTCGATCTCGCGGCGACCGAAGCGGTAGTTCCGCGCCAGAATCGTGTAGCCGTGCTGGCGAAGGTATCGCGCCGCCAACCGCTCGCCCAGGACGCCCAGGTCGTTGGCCACGGCCACCCGATCAGGCAGCGGCGGGGGTGAGGTCCCCGCCGTTCGCGTGGAGTCCCAGCATCGCTGGGTTCACGACTAGCGAAGCGCCGTCAAACGAATCTCAACACGGATCGGATTGGCGTCGGGGCAAGTCTCGACGCCCAAGCTCAGATCTGAAGCTCGGACCCGTCGCTCACCACAATGATCTCCCCCGAGTAACCCGCTTGCCGAATCAGTCCCGGCACGTCAAGCCGCCGCAGCTGCGGATACACGTGCGTAACGGCGAGACGGCTCACTCCGGCGTCCATCGCCAGGCGCGCGAGGCTGGTCGGTGAGAGATGGAAATCCGCCACCAATTCGTCGGGCAGCGAGCACTCGGCCAGCAGCAGATCGGTTCCTCGAAAGAACCGTGCCAGCTCCTCGGAGGGTCCGGTGTCGCCGGTGTAACCTAAGACCGAGCCGTTCGCCTCGAGACGCAGGGCGAGGCTCTCGTCTGTGTGCGGCGTCTTGCTCACCTGCAGCTTCAGCCCGCCAACGTCCATCGAGTCACGCGGCCGCAGTTCGTGGATCGTCACGTCGAAACCCGGCTCGACGAGCCATGAACCCAGAGCGTCGGCCCAAGCGGCGAACAGACGCCCGCTCCCCTCGGGCCCCCAGACTTCGAGCGCGGCGCGGCGCGGCGTCTCGAGTGCGTGGCGCAGGGCGAAGATAAGTGACGGGATCTCGCCGATATGGTCGGCGTGGAAGTGACTGATGATGAGATGGCCGACGTCAGCCCAGGCGAGCCCGTACCGTGCCAGACCCTGAAGAGCGCCGGCACCGCAGTCCACTAAGAGACGCGTTTCGCCGTGCTCGATCCAGTGACAGGCCGACGCGCGTTCCGGGTCGGGCACGACGGTGCCGGTCCCAACCGTGACGAGTCGCATCGCACCTCAGGCCACGGCCCCGCGGGCGTACTCGCTGAACTCGACGCCGACGACCTTCGACACGCCGGGCTCTTCCATCGTAACGCCGTAGATCCAGTCGGCCGCCTCGATCGTCACCGGGTTATGGGTGATGACGATGAACTGCACGCTCGGCTTGAACTCCTCGAGCATAGCTACGAAACGTCTGATGTTCGTTTCGTCGAGTGGAGCGTCGACCTCGTCGAGCACACAGAAGGGGCTCGGCTTCACCAGGTATATGGCGAAGAGCAGCGCCAGCGCTGTCAGGGCCCGCTCACCACCGGAGAGCAGGTGAATGCGCTGGGTACGCTTGCCCCCGGGACTGGCGGAGATCTCGACCGGCGAGTCGAGCGGGTCGTCGGGAGACTCGAGCCAGACGTCGCATTCGCCGCCTTGGAACAGAGTGGCGAATGTACGCTGGAAGTTGCCCTTGATCTGCTCCAGCGTCTCGAGGAACGCGGTCGATGCGGTCTCGTTGATCTGACGGATCGTGTCGCGCAGATCGTCGCGCGCTTCGGCGAGGTCGGCTCGCTGTCCCTCGAGGAACTCGAGCCGTTCTTTCTCTTCCCGATACTCCTCCTCGGCTAGCATGTTGACGAGGCCGATACCACCGAGCCGGCCAGCGATCTCGGTAAGCTCGGCGCGCAGCGCCGCGGGATCGCCGGCCGCAGGCTCGACCTCTTGCGCTAGCTGCTCGAAGGGTCGACCCCACTCGTCCTCCAACCGCTCGCGTGTGCGCTTGAGGTCGGCATCGATCTGCATGCGCTCGAGTTCGAGCTCATGGCGCCGTTCGGCGTGGCCACGCTCCTCCTGCTGCGCCCGACGGAGTAGCGTTTCCAGCTCGTTTACCTTGAGCCGCATCTCTTCAGCGCGCTCATCGATCTCGCGTGCCCCGCGCTCCGAGGTCTCCCGCTCCTCGAACAGCGTCTCGAGGTCGGCCGCGGCACCCTCGATCTCCTCCTGCGATCTCGTCAACGTGCCGGTCAGCTCTTCCGACTCGCGTTCGAGGCGCTGCAAGCGCTCGCCGGCGCTCTTTAGCGATCCCTGCTGCGACCGGAGCTCACGCTCGGCACGATCGAACGCGGCAGCGGCGCGCGCCTCGTTAAGCTGGATCTCGGTGACCCGCTCGCGCTGTTCTTCCCACTGGGACCGGACGGCCGCCAGCTCCTCGGGGTCGGGCGCCGTTTCATCGCCGGCCGGCTTGAGGGTACGCAGGGCGTTCTGCTCTGCCGTGCCCCTCTGCAACGCCGTCGCGCGCTCCTGGCGCAGGCGGTCGACGCTCTCGCGGGCGGTTCCAGATTCCTCGCGCGCCCTGGCGATCCGCTCCGCCGCCGCTTCGGCCCGGGCTGCGAGTCTCCCCGCCTCCTGTTCGGCGACGCGCCACTCGGCCGTCAGGCGCTTCACTTCAGCCGTCGCCGGGTCGAGTTGGTCCTCGCAACTGCGGAGCTGGCTCGCGATGCGCTGGCTCTGTGACTCGAGCTCGGCCAATTGGGCGCGCAACCGCTCCAGCTCGGCGCGCCGGGCGAGTAGCCCCCCACCGGCGTAGGGCCGGCCGAGACGGAGCACGCCCTGGGCGTCCAGGCTCTCGCGCCGCCCGATCCATGCCTGCTCGCCCCCGGGCATCCCACCACTCAGCGACACCTGACGCAGCAAGTGCCGGATCCACGGTGCGGCGGGGCCGCTGACCTGGAAGCCGGGCGGCAGCTCGACATCGCGGCCTGCCTCAGCGTCGACCCGATCGAGCGGGAGCACCACGAGCCCTCCGGGGCCCTCGTACTCGTCGAGAAACCAACGCCGGACGCGGTGGACGGCGGCGTCATCGTCCACGATCAGGCCTTCCATGTAGGCGCCCAGGTAGGCCTCCAGCGCGTCCGCGTAGGCCTCCGGCACTTCGATCCCCCGGCCCAGGACGCCGCGTACGCCCAGCTCGTCGGCCAGCGCCAGCGCCGCCTGTACCGCCGGGTTCAGTCCCTCCTCGCCGGTGGTCAACGGCGTCAAGTCCTCGATCAGCGCCGCCGTAGCCTCGATCCGCTCGGCCAGCGCCGTCTGCCGCCCGCGTAGCTCTTCCTGCTGCGCCTGGGTTCCGCTCAAACGCTCGCGGGCACGCTCAAGCTCGCCGGCGAGTTGAGCCTGACGCTCTTCCGCGCCAGCGGCCTCGCGGCGCGCCTGTTCCTCCGCCTGCCTGGCCTCCTCGAGCACCGCCGACGCCGTTGCCAACCGGCGCTCCGCATCCTCCAGGCGTCGGGCCAGTTCTTCAGCCTCGGCACGGGCCGACTCCTCGCGGGCCTGGTGCTGTGCACGTCGCTCTCTGTACGCCTGTCGCTCCGACTCGACGGCCGCCTCGGCCGCCTCCATCGCCTGCCGACGCTCGCTCACTTCCGCCAGTTCGATCTCTTGCCGACCGAGCTCGTCGCGCAACTCGCCGAGCGCCGACTGGCGTTCCGCCACAACCTCGCGCAGACGATCGACTTCCCCACTCAACTCGACCTGCTGCTCTTCAAGCTCGCGCCGCTCGGCCGACAACTGGTCGAGGCGCGCCCTCGCGTTCCGGCCCCGCTCCTCCGCCAACAGTTGCTGACGCTCGCGTTCGGCTAACCGGTCGCGCACGGTCATCAGACGTCTGGCGCTGTCGGCGCGTTCGCGCTCCAGGTCGGCCAACCGCGCCTTCAATGACTCGTGTTCGGTCTCGCTGGTGCGTATCTGTGTGGCATCTCTGACACGGGCTTCGGCGAGCGACTCCAGTTCGCTGTCGATCTCACGGTGACGGCCCTGGAGCTTGGTCAGCTCCGCGTGGGCGAGGGCGAGCTCGAGGGCGAGCTTACGCTCCCTCATCTCCAAGTAGCGCTTGGCACGACCGCGCTGGCGTGCCAGGCTGCGTACCTTCGTCGCCACCTCGGAGATCAGGTCGTCCACGCGTGCCAGGTCCACATCCGCCTCATCGAGCCGACGGGCCGCGATCCGTCGCCGTTCTTTGTAGCGGCCGATACCGGCGGCTTCTTCGAACATCGCGCGCCGTTCCTCGGCCTTGTCGCTGAGGATCGCATCGACCATGCGACCTTCGATGACCGCGTAGGCATTAGCGCCCAGTCCGGTATCGCGACACAGGTCCTGGACATCGCGTAGCCGACAGAGTGTCCCGTTCAGCCGATACTCGCTCTCGCCGCCGGTGTAGACGGTGCGGCCGATCTCGACTTCCGTGTAGGGGACAGGCAGCAGATGGTCTTCGTTGGACAAGCGCAGCGTTACCTCGGCACGATGGATCGGCTTCCGCCGTGCCGTGCCTTGGAAGATCGCTTCCTCCATCCGCGAGCCGCGAATCGCAGTGGGGCGTTGCTCGCCCAGCACCCAGCGCAGGCCATCGGCGACGTTCG
>JASFTI010000268.1:0-5396 GCA_050053635.1 Gemmatimonadales bacterium | reverse complement strand
TGGTGGGCCTGCCGATGGAGCTGACCGGCGAGGAGGGGTTACCGGCGCAAGCGGTGCGCGAGTTCGGCCAGGGGCTCGAGCGCCGCACGGGGGTAAGCGTGGAATACTGGGACGAGCGTCTCAGCTCGGTTCGTGCGCGGCGCGAGCTGACGCATCTCGACGAGCCGGTCAGGTCACGAGGAGAGAAGGAGCGAATCGACGCGATGGCGGCGCTACTGATCCTGCAATCGTATCTCGATGCACAGCACAGACCGTAGACCAGCGACCCTGAGAACGGCCGGTTTGGCAGCTCTCATACTTCTGGCCCCCGCAGCGTGCGGAGGCCCGGATGACGGCGCCCTGGAGCGTTTGACTATTCCCCCAGGCGCGACCGTCGCTACCGTCGCCGACACGCTGGCGGCGCACGGCGTCATCGGCTGGCCCAGCCTGTTCAAGGTATACGTGCGCCTCAAGGGGGCGGCGGGCTCCATCAAAGCGGGCGCCTACGATCTGCCCCGGGACGCCGGCTGGTCGCAGGCGCTCGATGCGCTGGTGGCCGGGCGGGTCGTCACGATCGCCCTGACGATTCCGGAAGGATTCACTATCAGGCAAATCGCCCAGCGCATCGCGCCGATCGCCGGCTTAGAAGAAGACACGGTGGCGCGGCAACTGCTCGATCCGCAGCTGGCGGATTCACTCGGCACGCCGGGGCCCACCCTCGAGGGCTATCTGTTTCCGGAGACCTACCGCTTCGCGCAGAACGTGCCCATGCCCGCGATAGCCGCAGAGCTGGTGGCCCGCTACCAGGCGGTGTGGAGCCCGGAGCGTCGCGCGGCCCTCGATTCGATCGGCATGAGCGAGCGAGAGATCACGACACTGGCCAGCATCATCCAGGCCGAGGCGCGCTGGGAGGAGGAGATGCCGCTCATCTCGGCCGTCTTCCACAACCGACTGCGTCGTGCGATGCGCCTGCAGGCCGACCCCACCGTCCAGTACGCCCTCGAGTCGCGCCAGAGCCGCCTGCTGTTCAGTCACATCGACTCGGTGGCGGACAATCCGTACAACACCTACACACACGCCGGTCTGCCGCCCGGCCCCATCGGCTCGCCGGGCGCCGCGGCGATCGACGCGGCGCTGCATCCCGCTCCCGTACCCTACCTCTATTTCGTGGCCCGCGAAGACGGGCACCACGAGTTTTCGAGCTCGCTGCGCGAGCACAACCGGGCGATCCAGAGGTTACGGAGCGAGTCGGGCAACGGGCGGTAGGAGTCTGTTGGGAATTCGGGATTCCATGACTAACAGGTCGCTGAAAAAGTCCCGTGGAATCGGGTCGGCGCCGGGGTCCCCCTCGCTTCGATTTTAGAATGGCTCGATTCTGAATTCGAGTATTCATATGTTCAATTGGTCAATTAGTCATGGATTGCCGAATTCCCATGAAGCCCGCGGGCTGCTCGAGGGAGCACAGCAAATGGGCTCAGGCAGAACTCCGGAACAACTCAAAAGCGCCCTGCGCCTGATGGTCATCACCGACCGGCAGCTGGCAGGCGAGCGGGACTGGCTCGCGGTGAGCGAGGCAGCCCTGGAGGCGGGTGCGACGGCGATCCAGCTGCGCGACAAACACGCGACGAGCCGGGAGCTGTTGGAGATGGCGCTGGCGCTCCGCCCGCTCGTCGCGCGCCATGGCGCGCTTTTCCTGGTCAACGACCGTTTCGATGTCGCACTGGCCGCCGAGGCGCACGGCGTCCACCTTGGGGACGACGACATCCCGGTCGCCGAAGTGCGGCACGTGGTGCCCCGAGACTTCGTCATCGGCTGCTCGGCAGACACCGAGGAAGCGGCCAGGGTGGCGGAGGCCCAGGGCGCCGATTACCTCGGCGTGGGCTCGGTGTTCGGCACGCGTACGAAGAAAGAGGTCATCGGTGAGGTGATCGGAACCGAACAGCTCGGCCGCGTCGCCCGAGCCGTCTCGATCCCGGTCGTCGGTATCGGCGGCGTCTCGGCAGCGAACGCCGCCGAGGTCGCCGCCGCGGGGGCCGCCGGTCTGGCAGTCGTCTCGGCGGTCATGGCGGCGCCCGATGCGGGCGCCGCCACGCGCAGTCTGCTGGAGAGTTGGAGCCGAGTCCCCTAGCTCGGCTCAATGACGCTATACGTGAACCCCGTCACCCCCGGGACGAGGCCGTCATCGGGCGCCACACGGAACGGCACCGCCTCTTGCTCCGGGGGCGCGGGCATCTCGAGCGTTCCCCTACCGATCACATTGCCGCCGCTGTCGTAGAAGTCGAACGCCACCGTAATGGACGTTCCAGGCTCGAGCCCCAGGTTCCGCAGCTCGCCGAAGATCGCCCCGCCCTCCAGGGTCACCGGCGCGAGCTGGAACGGGAGGGTCTCACGAAGCTGCAAGACCTCCAGAGCTCTCTGCGAATCGTCGTTCCCTCGCCAGGCGTGGGCCAGGAGCACCAGGAAATCGCCGTTGGCAGGATAACGCTCGACCAGTTGTCCGGCGACGACCAGCAGCGAGTCGTAGCGCTCGGCCTGGTAAAGCGCATGGCAAACATACTCGAGCGACTCGGCCCGGTAGGGCTCGAGCTCCAAGGCCTGCTTGAACGCCACGACGGCTTCGTCGTAGCTGCCCAGCTCGTACAGACCGATCCCCATCTGGTGGTACCTGTCCGCCTCGAAGGTCGCTCCTTCCATGCTGAGCAGCGCCCTGTATTGCTCCAGCACCCTCTCCTCGACGGCCGTCGCCTCCGTCAGCAGGCTCTCCTTCGCGGCTTCGTCGGCCACCAACTCCGAGCTGTCGCGCAGGGCAACCACGTGCATGGCCAGGTAAGAGGCCAATCCCGATCTGGCGTCGGCGTGGTCGGGATACATCTCCAGGAACTCCTCCAATACCGCGGCCGCCTCCAGTAGCCGTCCCTCGAACGCAAGGATCTGCGCCAGGTTTGTGCTCGCCGTCCAGTAGAACTCCCCGCGCTCCTCCTCGGTCAGGCTCTCCGACCGTCCGGTCGCGGCCAGCGCCTCGCGGAAGCCCCAGCGAGCCTCATCCATCAGCGCCTGCCGGGTCGAATCGTCCTCGGCCATTTGCGCCATTTGCACGTCGTAGCTGGCGACCTGAAAGATGGTATGCGGCTCCCGGTCGTTTATCGCGTACGCCTTGACGTACAGATCCATCGCAGCCTCAGTCTCACCAGCGGCCAAGAGCTCGTTCGCCTGTTCGATGTAATCCGACCATGCGACGGTTCGTAACCCGTCGATCCTCATGGCATAGGGCTGCCAGAGGCAGGCGGCACGATCCCAAAGGGTGTCCGCGCCTGCATAGTCGCCCACTTCCACAGACAACTGGCCCGCCATCAGGTAGTAGTTCGGGTTGTCAGGTTCCGCTGCGATCCCCTCGCGCAACTGCCTGAGAGCGTAGCCGTAGTAGCCACGCTTGTCCTGAGGGTCCTCCTCATCCCGCGCTCTCTCGATATACTCGCGCGCCTTCTGCGAGTATACTCCCTCACGCGGCCGCTGCTGTTCACACGCCTGTTCCTCCTGACCCAGCGACGGGTCCGCTAAGACGAAAAGGCCCATCACGGCAACAAATATCGGAAACCGCCGCCGCACAACTGAGGTCATTTTGCCCCTCCCGCTGTCCTACGTTGGCTGAATGCGACCGCCGGGGCAGCGGCACACCTGCCCTCGAGGCGTCGCTCCACTTCTGTTGTCTGTATCTGTCAATGTGATTTCTAACTAGCGACCCCGACAATGGCAAGGGCAACGCCGGCCCCAGCTCTCGGCCCCACCCGGTTTCCAAACCCTCGCCCATCGCCTATGTTAAACTGTGGATCTTCCACGCAAGCTCCGAGCCAAGCCCAAAAAGGAGAAGCGCACTCATGAGACAGACTGCGCATCTGTTGGTGCCCATCGTCCTCGGGGTGCTGGCAGTCGCCTGCTCCTCGAGCAGCGTTCCCGAGATGTCGACCACGTACGATGAGGACCTGGGCCGGGCGAGCCGCCAGCAGATCGACGAGACCGTGGTACGGATCCTCGACCGGTACGCCTTCGAGGTAGAGCGCATCGAAGATCAGACCTCCAGCTACTACCTGTTGACGCGCTGGAAGTGGCGGGAGCCGCTGGAGGACGAGCTCGCGCTGGGATATGCCGAGGCCAACACCCGGATCACCATCGAGGCCCGGGCGATCACGTCGGCCAGAGGCGACCCCATGGGGGTAGTGCAAACGCCGGCGGTGTGGCGCGTCCGACTGCGGGCGGAGAACCGGCTGAGGCGCCCAATGAGCGCCGAGTGGGAAGAACCGAAGCTGACGGAGCAGTTTCGGCAGTTCATGGACCAGATCGCCAACGACATCAAGACCGAGTTCAAGTCGCGCTTCCGCTAGGACGGATCCGCGCTTCCGCCGACCCGCAGGACTAAGGGGTAAGCTGCATCACCTCGAGCGGCACGGCTCGCGACTTGCCCTGACCCGACACCAGGTCCGTGACGGTCACCCGTAGGTGGAAGTTGCCGGCCGGTACGTTGGTGATGTCCACCGCCACCGCCCTGCGGCTCGATTCCGATTCGAAGTCCAGGCTCAGTGTGATGGCTTGCTCGTCCTCGGCGGTGCCCAGCGCCGCTACGGGCGTGACCTGGAGGTCGGCGGTGAATCGACCTCTTCCGTCGTCGTCGAGCGCCAGGTGGTAGACTTCGAAATAGACCTTGACAGGGTCGGGCCTCCAGATCTGCCGACTCGGTAGGATGGGGAACGGAAACGTTCCCTCGCTGTACCCCTGCGGGATCTCTATGCCCGTGATGACATCGCTCATCTCCAGGTTGTCGACCCTGATACTGAGCGGCTCGAGGTCGGCCAGGACCGTTCGGGCTACGGCGGCCGGCTCAGCGGCCGGGTCTACCTCCGGAGGCACATCGAACGCTTCGGCCAGCAGCGTGTAGTGCAACGGGCTACCCATCTGCCTGACCTTGAAGGTTGACACACCCTGCTCGGCGCCCGGCACCCAATTCTCGACGCGGCCGAGCTCTTCGTAGGCGCCGTCCTGGATGATCAGAGTGTGCCGCACCCGCTGGCCGGGCACGTCGAACGGATCCTGTTCCTCGTCGATCTGGGCCACCTGTACCCGAGGTGAGGAGAGAGCCACGAGTATCAGCCGCGGCTCGTTCTCCGCGCTCAGCACGCGGGCGCGCCAGGCAACGAGGTCGATAATCCGCTCTCGGACCGCATGTTCCGTTGTCACGGCGAGCAGGGGCTCGAAAGCGGGGCTGGTCTTGTTCTCGGTCTTGTAGCGCAAGTCGAAGGCCTGGACGGCGGACTCACGGGGCGCGCGAGCACCCGTCCCGAAAGCTGCGCCCCGGCCCTGTGCCTGGCCCCAGAGGACGTTCAGTTCCTCGGCGCGAGTCATGAATGGTCCACCGATCGCAGAGA
>JASFTI010000267.1:0-5398 GCA_050053635.1 Gemmatimonadales bacterium | reverse complement strand
CTACCTGAGCCTGGGACTATGGGGAGAGACGCGTTGAGATCGAGTGACGGGACGAGCGAGACCACCGGCCTCCAGCTCGTGGTCAGCCCCGAGGTAGCGGCGCTGATACGCAGCCACGTCGAGGCCAGCTACCCGGAGGAGGCGCCCGGCGGTCTACTGGGGACCGTGCATGGTACGACAAAGATCGAGGTCGTCCATGCAATCCCCGCCGATAACGCCCGAGCGGAGGAGCGCCGACGGCGTTACTTGATCGGCCCCGACGACGTACTGGCACTCGAGCGCCAGGCATCGGCGGCTGGCCTGCAGGTCGTCGGTTACTATCACTCACACCCCGATGCACCGCCTGATCCATCGGAGTTCGACCGCGAGCATGCCTGGCCCTGGTACATCTACTTCATCGTCAGCGTGGTCGAGGGACGGACGGCGGACGTTCGGGCTTGGCGGCTGTCAGACGATCGGGCCGCTTTCGATGCGATCGAGATCGAGGACAGAGTATTCGTGACGACAGGCACAGAGGAATAGATGAACCAGATCACAGTGATAGTTCCCGCGCCGCTCAGACAGTTCACCGAGGGCCGGGATTCCGTAACGGTAGACGCCGGGACCGTGGCCCAGGCGTTGTCCGAGCTTACCTCGCGCTACGGGGCACTCAGGCGGCATCTTTATGCCGACGACGGCCAATTGCGGGATTTCGTCAACATCTACCTAAACGGCGAGGACATCCGCTACCTTGAAGACAGGGAAGACGCCGGCCTGACGGTGGGCGACGAAATCAGGATCGTCCCGTCGATCGCCGGCGGCGTCGCTACGGCGGTGGAAGTGAAGGACGTAGAATTTTCAACCGAAGAGATGCGCCGCTATGCCCGGCACCTGATCCTCCCGGAGGTCGGGCCGCAGGGGCAGAAGAAATTGAAGCAGGCGCGCGTGCTGCTCATCGGAGCGGGCGGCCTGGGCTCGCCGGCGTCTCTCTACCTGGCCGCCGCGGGAGTCGGCACGATCGGGCTCGTCGATTTCGACGTCGTCGAGTCCAGCAACCTTCAGCGCCAAATCGTCCACGGGACCAGCGACGTCGGCCGACCAAAGCTCGACTCGGCACGTGATCGACTGCTCGACGTCAACCCGGGGATCAAAGTCGAGGGCCATGAGGTCCAGCTGACGTCACAGAATGCGCTGGACATCCTGTCGGGCTACGATATCGTCGTCGATGGGACCGACAACTTTCCAACCCGTTACCTCGTCAACGACGCCTGTGTGCTGCTGGGTATCCCGAATGTCTACGGTTCCATCTTCCGCTTCGAGGGTCAGGTCTCGGTCTTCTACGGCAAACAGGGTCCATGCTACCGCTGCCTCTATGCCGAGCCGCCGCCGCCGGGTCTGGTGCCGTCCTGCGCCGAGGGCGGGGTGCTCGGCGTCCTGCCGGGGATTATCGGGGCGCTGCAGGCGAACGAGGCGATCAAGCTGATTCTGGGCGCCGGCGACCCACTCATCGGGCGCCTGCTGCTGTTCGATGCGCTGCGCGTACGATTCCACGAGCTCAGGCTGCGCAAGGACCCGGAGTGCCCGATCTGCGGTGAGAACCCGACGGTCACGGAACTGATCGACTACGAGGTGTTCTGCGGTATCCGTGAAGCGGAGGCGGAGGAGCGCCGAGTTGCGGCCAGCGTTCCGGTGATCACGGCCCCCGAGCTCAAGGCGCGGCTCGATGCCGGCGATCCGATCCGCGTGATCGACGTGCGCGAGCCCAGCGAGTTGAACATCTCGAAGCTGGACGAGGCCGAACTGATACCGCTGAAGCAGTTCCCTTCGAGCATGGCTCGGCTGGTCCAGATCGACGAGGAGATCGTCGTCATCTGCCGCAGCGGCCGGCGCAGCGCCTACGCCGTTCGCCTGCTGATGGATGCCGGGTTCAGTAACGCGTACAACCTGACGGGCGGGCTACTGGCGTGGTCGGACGAGGTGGATCCGACCATGGCGAAGTACTAGAAGCCATAGCCAATATCCGACATCCGGTTGTCGGTGATCGAGTTCTTCTCAACAACCGGGTCACAAATCGCAATAATCGATGATCGGCGGAAGTTGATCATTGAAGGGCGATAATTGAGGTTAGGCCGGTCAACTGGACGTCGAATGTCCGATATTGGTATTGTTCATTAGCATGCCCGTGCCGCACCACTTCTTCTGCAACGAGCCAATGATCCTGGCGCACCGCGGCGCCTCCGCCTACGCGCCGGATCACACGCTCGAAGCGCTGCGAATAGCCCTCGAGCAGGGAGCCGACGCCATCGAGGCCGACGTGCACCTGTCAAGCGACGGGCACCCGGTGCTCCACCACGGCGGCGACCTCTCCGAGAATACCGATGGCTCGGGCCCAATCGGCCGCTACACACTGAGCGAGCTGCGCCGCTTCGATGCGGGTCACCGCTATTCACCTGATGGCGGCCTCAGCTTCCCCTACCGCGGGACCGGCCAGTCCATCCTCACCCTCGCCGAGGTGCTGGAGGAGTTCCCCGCTACGCGTTTCAACCTGGACATTAAAGAACGGCGAGCGGCGGAGCCCACGCGCCGCCTTATCGATGAGCAAGGTGCCAGCGACCGAGTGCTAATCGCCTCCTGGTACTCGTGGCAGCGAGCGCCCGCTCTGCGCGATTGGCCCGGCCCCCGCAGTGCCACACTCGACCAGATGCTCGCTTTCATGCTCTTGCACTGGACCCGCACCGACGAAATCTGGGGGAAGCGGGTGGACGCACTGCAGATTCCGGAACGCCACTGGGGGCTACGCGTCGTGACGCCGCGCCTGGTCGCGCGAGCTCACGCTCTGGGGATGCGCGTGCACATCTGGACGGTCGACCGGGAAGCGGATATGGAACGGTTGCTCGATTGGGGCGTCGACGGCATCGTTACCAAGAGACCCGACACGGCCACGAAGGCCCGGGAACGTCACCTCGGAAAGTAAGCGCCGGCCATAGCCCGTAACGCGGCAGTAGAACATGCAAATCTCGACATGCAGGTCGCAATCCCCGGCCCGCCGCGCGCCGGCCCATACCCGGACGCTGCGTTTCCTGTTGTTGACCATCACCCTCATGGCCATGGACGCTGAAGCGCAGGAACGGCGCCCCCGGGCCCGGGACGTCGGCGTGGCGCCCGGCATCTTCCAACCCGGCCGCTACAATGCGATCACCGACGTGTCAGGCGTGGCCGTGGGACAGGCGACGGTGTGGGAGGGCGACTCGGTCCGTACCGGGGTGACGGTCATCCTACCCCACGGCGGCAACCTTTTCGAGGAGCGCGTGCCCGCCGCGCTCCACGTCGCCAACGGGTTCGGCAAGCTGCTCGGCGTGACGCAGCTCCGCGAACTGGGCGAGCTCGAGACCCCCATCGCCTTGACCTGCACACTCTGCGTCTGGCGTGTCGCCGATGCGCTGATCGAGTATCTGCTCCCGCAGCCGGGCATGGAGGGCGTCCGCTCCATCAACCCGGTGGTCGGCGAGACGAACGACGGTTACCTGAACGACATCCGGGAACGCCCCGTCCGAGCCGAGCATGTGATAAGCGCCTTGGAGTCGGCGCGCGCTGGGCCCCTGGAAGAAGGAGCAGTGGGCGCCGGCACCGGGACCATGGCCTTCGGCTGGAAGGGCGGCATCGGCACCAGCTCCCGCGTGCTGCCGGAGACGCTGGGCGGCTGGACGGTCGGTGTGTTGGTGCAGTCCAACTTCGGCGGTGTCCTGACAATCGCCGGTGCGCCGGTGGGCCGCGAGCTGGGGCGTTACTCGTTTCGTCGCTACGTCGAGCCGCAACGGGACGCGGAAGGTGACGACCGTGGCGACGGATCGATCATGATCGTCGTAGCGACCGACGCTCCGCTGTCCAACCGCAACTTGCAGCGCTTGGCCGCCCGCGCCGTCCACGGCCTGGCCCGCACCGGCTCACCCAGCACGAACGGAAGCGGCGACTACATCATCGCCTTCTCCACCGCCGAGTCGGTGAGACGCAGCGGCAGGGACCGAAGGCCTCGCCAGGTCGCCGACCTGCCCAATACGGCTATGTCACCGCTTTTTCAAGCCGTAGTCGAGGCGACGGAGGAAGCGATCTACAACTCGCTCTTCAAAGCGGTCACCGTGAGCGGCCATCGCGGCACCGCCGAGGCGCTGCCGCTCGATGAGACGCTCGAGATACTCGAGCGCTACGGCGCGATCAGGAGGTAGTGCCAGATGGCCCATGACAAAGACGCACCAGGGGACGCGTCGAGCGGACGCGAGCGCCGCCACAACCTCGAGCTCAGGGAGCGACTGGACCAGATCATGGATCTCGCCCGACAGCTCTACCGCGAAGCGTCGGAGATGTCACAGGACGAGCTGGAGCAGGCGCGCGAGCGGATCGAGTGGCTGGCTCAGGAGATCTGGGAAGCCGCCGTCTTCGGGCCGCTCGAGGAGCGCAGCCGCGACGCCGCCCGCGACACCGACGCGGACGAATCGGGCGGGTAGCTCGGAGACTCACTTTCTCCCTGGCCGGACTATCCGCCCGAACAGCCGCGGGCCCTCCGCGGCATGCAGTTGATCTTCCCCTCCTCCAGCGCCGGCGAGTAGGGCTCGACACTCCGCCCAACGTAGAGCGCGCACCTGTAATCGGGGTAGTCGACGTTCTGGCTGCCCTGGAACCCCAGGCCGGCGATGGTCTCTGCGTAGGTCAGGTGGTCCGAGAAGTAGGCCTCCTCAGCGGTCGCCATATTCCGGAGGTCCGACTTCAGCACAGCCTGGGCAGCCACGGTCTTTCGAGTAATGGCTTTTGTGACGATGGCCGCCAGAAGACCCATGAGCGCCATGGTGACGAGCAGCTCGACGGCCAGCGAAGCTGAACGGCCTCAGCGGCCCTCTTCCAGCGCCCTTTGCCGGTCCGATAAGCCCTCGACCACCTCGGGAAGCTCGATCTGCCAGACGCTGATTACCTCGTCGAGAGCCGCCAGGCCCTCGATCACCGGGCGTTCCACGCCTCCGTCGACGGCGATAGCCGCCAACGCTTCACCGCCCGCCTCTTGCCGCGCCTGGTGGTACTCGGCGATGTTCACGCCCGCGTCGCCCAGCACGCTCCCTACCTTTCCCACCACGCCGGGCACGTCCCGGTTACGTAGCACGAGTATCGTCCCCCGCGGCGGGATATCCACCCTGTAGCCGCCGATTCTGGTGATGCGCGGATGGTTCCCCGCCAGAAGGACGCCGGCGACCCGCAGCGAGTCATCCGCCGTCTTGAGGCGAAGCTCGACCACCTCGCCTGTCGCCGCCGTGGCGCCCAGCCAGACTCGGCTCACCGACAGGCCCCGCTCGGTGGCCACGTGCAGCGCGTTGACCAGGGTCAGGGGGCTGGCAACGACATCGCATAACAGACCCTGGGCTGCCGCCGCGGC
>JASFTI010000266.1:0-5399 GCA_050053635.1 Gemmatimonadales bacterium | reverse complement strand
GGAGCGACTCCCCGAGGTCCAGGCCCTCGCTCCTACGGTCCGTTCGATGCTCGACGGGCCGCGCCAGTACGTGACGTACGGCGAGTACGCGAAGTTCAGAGAGAAGATCATCGTCAACGAGTAGACCTGACGAACGCTGAGTGCTGAACTTTGAGTTTTGAACTTCGAAGTTGACGATAGGAGACAACCCCATGCGTGAGGTTGCGATCATTGGAGCCGGGATGACGCGATTCGGCGAGCTCTGGGACCAGAGCCTGCGCCAGATGTTCGTCGAGGCGGCAGCCGGCGCGTTGAACGATGCCGGAGCCGACCGAGTCGACTCGATCTACGTGGGCTGCATGTCGGGCGGCCAGTTCACGGGCCAGGAACACCTGGGCCCGCTGATGGCCGACCAGTTGGGCATGACCGGCGTGGCCGCGGTTCACGTCGAGTCGGCCTGCGCCTCGGGCGGTGTGGCGCTGCGGCAGGCGTTCATCGAGGTGGCTTCCGGTGTGAGCGACATGGTCTTGGCCGTCGGTATCGAGAAGATGACCGACGGCGCGGACGTGACGAACGTGCTGGCCACTGCGGCGGACCAGGAGCTCGAGGTCTATTACGGCGTCACTTTCCCGGGACTCTACGCGATGATCGCTCGTGCCCACATGCACAGCTACGGCACGACCGAGGAGGACCTCGCCTGGGTCTCGGTCAAGAACCATCGTCACGGTGCTAAGAACGAGAAAGCCCAGTTTCCCACCGAATTCACGGTCGAGCAGGTCCTGTCTTCTTCGATGGTCGCCGAACCGCTGCGCCTCCTGCATTGCTCGCCGGTGAGCGACGGTGCGGCGGCGGTCTTGCTCTGTCCGCTCGACCGGGCGAAGGATTACACGGATCGGCCGGTGAAGATCGTCGCCAGCAGCCTGGCCACCGGATCCCTGGCGCTGGCCGACCGAGAGGACCCCGCCTTCCTCGACTCGGTGCAGAAGTCGGGAGAGCGGGCCTACGAGATGGCGGGCCTCAGCCCGCGTGATATCCAGGTCGCCGAGGTGCACGACTGTTTTTCGATAGCCGAGATCTGCTGCATCGAGGCGCTGGGCTTCGTCGAGCGGGGTCAGGGCGGCGCTGCGGCGAAAGACGGGTTCACCGCGATCGGCGGCTGCATCCCTGTGAATACGAGCGGCGGTCTAAAGGCGAAGGGCCACCCGGTGGGCGCCACGGGCGTGGCGCAGGCGATCGAGATCTTCAGACAGTTGCGCGGCGAAGCCGGCGCGCGCCAGGTGGAGGACGCGCGCCTCGGCCTGGCACAGAACATGGGTGGGTCGGGAGCGAGCTCCGTGGTCCACATTTTTCAGGGGGTGTGATCATGCCGAGTCCGAGATACACGAGGGAAATCCCCAGCCGCTATCGTCTCGAGGCCGGCCGCTGTAAGGGCTGCGGCAAGGTGACCTATCCGGCCCGGCTCATCTGCCCTTCATGCCGCGGAGAAGAAATCGAAACAGTCAAGTTGTCGCCCAGAGGCAAGGTCATCACATCGACGGTGATCCATGTTCCACCCGACGACTTCTTGATGGAGGCGCCGTACGCCATGGCGATTGTGGAGACGCCGGAGGGGGCACGCCTGATGACCCAGGTCGTCGACTGCGAGCCCTCGACAGTCTTGCCTGGGCTCGAGGTGTCGCTCCAGTTTCGCCTCATTCGCAAGGAAGGCAAGAGCGGTATCCTCTGCTACGGCCATAAGGCGGTACCGGTCGCCTAGCTGCCAGGTCGCGAGATAGGAGCAGTCGTATGCACAGGGTTCAAGTTTGGGCCGAGCTCAGCGACCAGCACTACCGCGCCTACGAGTGCGAGGCAAAACGCCGCGGTGTGAAGGTCGAAGAGCTGGTCGAGCAGACGGTCAACTGCCTGCTCCGGGAATTGGAACGGGACGAGGAAGACGGCTGCGGCCCGGAGCACTTGATCAGCGCTTCCTGATCGACCGGAACCGGGCCCGGAAAATTGCCCGGTAGGTATTGTACCTGCTGCCCAACGAGAGGGCGCGGCCGAAAGGCCGCGCCCTCTCGCTTTGTGCTCCCCATTTGGCCGCGCTTACGATAGCATTGTGTCGGATCGCTTCCTGCGCCGTGTCGATGAGCAGCTGCGCTCATTCCCAGCCCCGTCAGTAGCTGCTGTGCTCGGTCCGGGCGATTATCTCATCCTGCAACGCCTGGCTCAGATCGCAGAAGTAGTCGCTGTAGCCGGCCACGCGAACGATGAGATCGCGATAACTCTCCGGCTTCCGCTGCGCGGCCCGCAGCGTTTCGGCGTCCACCACGTTGAACTGAATGTGATGGCCGTCGAGCTTGAAATATGCGCGAACCAGGTGGACGAACTTGTCCAGACCCTCTTCGCCGTCCATCAGACCGGGCGTCAGCTTCTGATTGAGCAAGGTGCCGCCGGTGCGCGCGTGATCCATCTTGGCGACGGAGCGTAGCGCCGCCGTCGGTCCGCGCCGGTCGGCGCCCTGCACGGGTGATACACCTTCAGACAGCGGTTGCCAAGCGCTACGGCCGTCGGGTGTCGCGCCAACCACCGAACCGAAGTAGATGTGGCAGGTCGTCGGTAGCAGGTTGATGTGGTAGGTACCGGACCTGGTGTTCGGTCGGCCATCGACCGCCTCGAAGTAAGCCTCGAACAGTTGCCTCATCACCGAGTCGGCATAGTCGTCGTCATTGCCGTACTTGGGTGTGCGGTTGACCAGTAGCTGGCGCAGTCGATCGTGGTCCTTGAAATCGGCAGCCAGCGCCTCCAACAGCTCGGCCATGCCGAACGTCTTCTCATCGAAGATGTGGTACTTGATGGCGGTGGCGCAGTCGGTCAGCGTGCCGAGACCGACGCCCTGGATGTAGGACGTGTTATAGCGGGCGCCCCCGTCGTGGTAGTCCTTCCCGTTGCTGATGCAGTCGTCTATGAGGATGGAGAGGAAGGGCGTTGGGATGTGCGTGGCCCATAGCCGCTCGATCACGTTATTGCCCCGGTGCTTGATGTCGATGAAATGGCGGAGCTGTGCGCGATAGGCCTCTATGAGCTCGTCGAAGCTGGAGAAGCTCGCCGCCTCACCCGTCTCGATGCCGATCGCACCACCGGTTCGGGGATCGACGCCGTTGTTAAGGGTGACCTCGAATACCTTCGGCATGTTGAAATAGCCGGTGAGATTGTAGTTCTCCTTTCCGAAGGCGCCGACCTCGACACAGCCACTCGATCCGCCGTTGCGGGCGTCTTCCAGCGTCTTGCCCTGCCGCACCAGCTGTTGGACGATCAGATCGGCGTTGAATATCGACGGCTGCCCGAAGCCGGTACGTATGATCTGCGCCGCCCGCTTGATGTAGCGGTCGGCGTTTTTCTTGCTGAGCTGAACAGATGAGCTGGGCTGCAGCAGTCGCATCTCCTCGATGACATCGAGGATCATATAGGTGAGCTCGTTCACACCGTCCGAGCCGTCCTCCATCACACCGCCGGTATTGATCTGGGCGAAGTCGGTGTAGGTGGCGCTCTCTTCCGCCGTGATCCCCACCTTGGGGGGCGCCGGCTGGTTGTTGAACTTGATCCAGAAGCACTGCAGCAGCTCGCTCGCCTGATCTTCGGTCAGCGTTCCCTGATCGAGACCCTCGCGGTAGAAGGGATAGAGATGCCGATCGAGGTGTCCGGGGTTGAAGGCGTCCCAGGTGTTGAGCTCGGTGATCACCCCAAGGTGCACAAACCAGTAGTGCTGGAGCGCCTCCCAGAGGTCACGGGGCGCCTGGGCCGGCACGTGGTCGCACACCTGACCGATGCGCTGCAGCTCTGCCTTTCGCCCTGCGTCGCCTTCCTGCATCGCCAGCTCCCGGGCCAACGCCGCGTGCCGCTCCGCGAACGTGATCAAGGCGTCGCAGCAGATCGCCATCGCCTTGAGCTCTTCCTGCTTGCTCAAGGCTGCAGGGTCGTTCAGCCAATCGAGGTCTGCCAGACTTTGCCGAATGTCGTCCTTGAAGTCGAGGAAGCCTTTGCGGTAGATCTTGTCGTCGAGGACTGTGTGACCTGGGGCCCGCTGTTCCATGAACTCGGTAAACATTCCCGCCTCGTAGGCAGCCTTCCACTCATCCGTCATCTGGGCGAAGATCAACTCCCTGAGCGACCGTCCCGTCCAGAAAGGAATCAGCCGATCGCGGAAGCTCGCCCTGGTTTCGGAGTCGACGGCGAAGGGGATCTTCTCCCGCGAGTCCAGGATCTCGAGGTCTTCGAGCGAATGACAGCAGATCTCCGGGTAGGTGGGCGTCGCCTTGGGCGCCGGCCCTCGCTCGCCAACGATCAACTCGCCGTCGAGGATACAGACCGACTTGTTATCCAGCAGGTGCTTGAAGGCGAGGGCGCGGCGCATGGGAGCCGAAAGCGTGCCGTCCGACCCCTGGTAGAAGTCGGTGATCAGCTCCGCACGCTCGGACGAAACCGATGGTCCGGCTTCAAGGCTTTGTTGTCGAAGTCGCGATACTCTCTCGCTAAGGCTCATAGCTGTTCGCCCCTTACAGTCACTATAAGGCCGCAATCTCTCAGCCGCTGAGCCACCGCAGCGACCATTTCTTCGGACGGTTGCCGGGTCTCCGGCCGCCGCGGCTCGCGGTCCAGCCGGCCGTACTTGTCCACCCCCACGCTGTGATAAGGGAGGATATCGACGCGGGGCCGGCTTCTCAGCGAGGCCAGGAACTCGCACATGGCCCGGACGTTCGCCTCGTCGTCGTTGACGCCCGGCAGGAGTGGGAAACGCACGATGACCGCCCTGTCCTGCCCCGCCAGCCAGCGCAGGTTCTCATGGATCGACTCGACGCCGACACCGGTGAATTCGCGGTGACGCGCGTCGTCGATGATCTTCAGGTCGTAAAGGAACAGGTCGACGTGCTCGGCAATCGACCGCAAAAGGTCGGGAGCGACGTGCCCGCTGGTGTCCACGGCGGTCTCGATGCCCCGCGTCTTGCACAACTTCAGTAGCTCGAGCAGAAACTCCGGCTGTGCAAAGGGCTCTCCGCCGGAGACCGTCACACCGCCACCGGACTCGTCGTAGTAGACCACGTCTTTCTCCAGCTCGCCCATCAGTTCGGTGACTGTCACTTCTCTGCCCGCGACCTCGATCGCTTCCGCCAGGCACACGTCGGCACAGGCACCGCAAAGGTCGCAACGGTATCTGTCGATGCGGAGGCCGTCATCTTCGAGCGATACGGCGTTCTGAGTGCACGCATCGACGCAGTCACCGCAGCGCGTGCAGCGGCCCTCGCGAACCATGAGCTCCGGCTCGAACGACTGGCTCTCCGGATTGTGACAAAACCAGCAGCCCAGTGGACACCCCTTGAAGAAGACGGTGGTGCGCACACCAGGACCATCATGGATGGCGAATCTCTTGATGTCGAAGATCG
>JASFTI010000265.1:0-5410 GCA_050053635.1 Gemmatimonadales bacterium | reverse complement strand
TGCTGGTTCCCGATATGGCCCTCGCGGTCGCGGAACGCTTCGCCATGGAGCGGGAGAAGCGGGTTCTGGTGCTCATGACGGACATGACAGCTTATGCCGATGCGATGAAGGAGATCGGCGTGGCCCGGGAGCGGATTCCAGCGACCCGGGGGTACCTGGGGGACCTCTACACGCAGCTCGCCCGACGCTACGAAAAGGCGTGCGACTTCAAAGGGGCTGGCTCGGTCACCATCCTGACGGTCACCACCATGCCGGGGAACGACGTGACCCACCCGGTACCCGACAACACCGGTTACATCACCGAGGGCCAGTTCTATCTGCACGACGGTGTCATCGACCCGTTCGGCTCGCTGTCGCGCCTCAAGCAGCATGTCGTTGGAAAGGTCACCCGGGAGGATCACTCGCAGATCATGAACACGATGGTCCGCTTCTACGCCGGCGCGCGCGAGGCCGAGCAAAAACAGGCGATGGCCTTCGACCTTTCCGATTTCGACCTGAAGCTGCTCAAGTTCGGTGAGCTGTTTCGCCGCCGGTTTATGGAAGTGAATGTCTCGATGCCGCTTATCGAGGCGCTGGACACGAGCTGGCGGACGCTCGCCGAGTGCTTCGATTCGCACGAACTCCTGATGAAACAGGAACTCGTTGACCGCTATTTCCCGGACCTGGAAGACGAAGGTGCGGGAGAGGCGCCCAAGGCATGGCCCGACTGAAGCTCAGCAAAGCCTCCCTCCAGCAGGAGCGGACGAAGCTCAAGCTCTACGAGAAGCTCCTTCCATCCCTCGAACTGAAGCGGAGACAGCTGGTCATCGAGCTGGAGAAGGCCCGCCAGGAGTACGAGGCGACGCGGTTAGAGGTCGAGCGTCTGGAGGCCCGTGCGGGAGCGGAGCTGCCGATGCTGGCGAACACGGAGATCGACCTGAAGGGTCTGGTCAAGATGACCGCCTTCGAGCTGCAGCAGGAGAACGTGGTGGGGGTACGCCTCCCGCTGCTGAAGCGGGTCGAGTGCCAGGTGGCGGAATACTCCCTGCTGGCGAAGCCGGCATGGGTCGACGCATTGGTCGAGCGCCTGCGGGACGCGGCGGAGGCACGAACCCGCATCCAGGTCGCCGCCGAGCGGGTCCGCATCCTGGCGCGAGCGGAGCGACGCATCACGCAGCGGGTGAACCTGTTCGAGAAGATTCTCATCCCCCGAACGAGGAAGAACATCCAGCGGATCCAGATTTGGCTGGGTGACCAGGAGCGGGCGGCGGTCATACAGGCCAAGCTGGCGAAGGCCCGGCAGGGTGGAGGGGGTGCGGAGTGGCCATCGTTCCGCTGAGCAAGCTCACGCTAGTGGGTCACCAGGCCGACAAGGATCGGGTCCTGGAGAACCTGCAGGAGCTCGGCTGCCTCGAGATCGTCTCGCTGGCGCCCGATGCCGCGCCCCTCACCGACCCCTCGAAACGGACGCGTGAGGCACTGCTCTACCTCGAACGTTGTCCCCAGAAACAGCGCCCGGTGACGATCCTTACCGAGTACGATCCGGTACGGGTGGAGGAGGCGATCCTCGAGCTCAAGGATCGCACTCACCGGTTGGAGCTGGAGCGGGACGCACTCATGCAGCGCATCGAAGCCCTCGCCCCCTGGGGCGACTTCGACTTTCCGCCCGAGGAGGACCTAGCCGGGCTGCGGCTCTGGTTCTACATCGTGCCGACGAACCGGATGCGCGAACTGGCCGTGTCGGAGCTGATCTGGGAGGAAGTCAGGCGCGAAGGCCACAAGGCCTACGTGGCTGTGGTCTCCGAGAAGGAGCCGCAGGGGGTGCCGGCTCCCAGGGTGCGCACGGGGGCGGTGTCACGGCGGCAGCTCGAGCGCAGGCTGGAGGACGTGGAGCTGGAGCTCGAGGACGCGTCGCTGGAGCGGATCCGACTGACTCGCTGGCATGACCTGCTGACCCGGAGCCGCGACGCACTCGAGGACCGGGCCGCTCGGATGCACGCGGCCGGTCAGTGCTACGACTCCGATCCCGTCTTCGCGCTCCAGGCGTGGGCACCTACCGAGGCCGTAGAGACGCTCGGCGCCTACGCCGAAGAGAACGGGCTGGCCATTGAGGTCTCGGACCCCGGCCCCGATGACAAACCGCCGACTCTCCTGCGCAACGCGGAGCCCCGGGAAGGCGGCGAGGACCTGGTCAACTTCTATAAGACACCGGGCTACGGTGGCTGGGATCCGTCCGCCGTGGTCCTTTACTCCTTCGCCATCTTCTTCGCCATGATCATCTCGGACGGAGGCTACGGGCTGGTCTTGGCACTGGTCGTGGCGCACTACTGGAAGAGGATGTCGGGTTCGCCGACGGGGCGCCGCTGGCGTTGGGTCCTGCTTACCCTGGTGGTGGCGACGATCGGCTACGGTGTTCTGGTGGGCTCCTTTTTCGGGGTCGCGCCCGCCGCCGGCAGCTTACCGGCGCGCTTGGCCGTCCTGGACATGACGGACACGACCACCATGATGGGGCTCTCGGTCAGCATCGGCGTATTTCACGTCGTGTTGGGCAACCTGATGGACGCCGGGCGCTACGGCTGGAGTCCCCGTGCCCTGCCCTCGCTGGGTTGGGCGGTGTTCGTGCTCGCCGGCTACGCGCTCTTCCTCGCCGCGCAGACCGGAGCCGACGCGGTCCGGACGCCCGCTACGGCGGCGGCCGTCGGCGGCCTGTTTCTGGTCCTCGCGTTTGCCGGGTACGGGGCGCGTCCCCTGGGACGGCTGGGTAAGGGGCTCGCGGCGTTGACCCGGGTCACGGCGGCGTTCGGAGACGTCATGAGCTACCTGAGGCTGTTCGCGCTGGGACTCGCCTCGGCGTCGCTGGCCATCGCGTTCAACAACATGGCCGCCGGAGCCCGGGAGGCCGTCCCGAGTGTGGGCATCCTGGCGGCGGTGGCCATCCTCGTCATCGGGCACAGCCTGAACCTGCTTCTAGCTGTGGCCAGCGGATTCATCCACGGTTTGCGACTGAACGTGATCGAGTTCTTCAATTGGGGACTTCCGGAGGAGGGCCCTCTCTTCCGGCCGTTCAAGAAGAAAGGAGTGTGATCCTTGGAACCGCTCGTCTTGACCACGGGCTGGCTGGGCATCTTCTCCCCCCTGGCACTGGGCGCCATCGGCTCGATGATCGGCGTGGGCCGCGGCGGTCTCGCCGCAGCGGGCGCGATGCTGGAGGTGGAGACCGGCTATGGCCGCTTCGTCGGGGTAGCGGCGATGCCGTCCTCCCAGACCATCTACGGCATCGTGGTGATGCTGACGCTGAACCGTCCCGTCTCGCTGGCCAACTCGCCGGGCCTATTCGTGCTAGGGGCTCTCACCGGCGTCGCCCTTTTGTTCAGCGCGATGTCCCAGGGAAGCGCCTGCGCTGCCTCGATCAACGCGTCGAAGTTGAAGGCCGAGGTGTTCGGGATCTCGATCGCGCCGGCGGCCGTGATCGAGGGCTTCGCTGTGTTCGTCTTCGTTTTCGCTCTGGTGCTTGCGGCCTCGATTCCAACGTGAGGTGATGAATGACCGAGCCAGATGCGACGTCTTCGGGCGTCAAGGAGCTCATCGACCGGATTCGTGACGAGGGAGTCCAATCCGCGCTGGAGGAGGCAGCCCGGATTCTAGCCGAAGCCCGGGCGCAGGCCGCCCGCACGGTGTCGGAAGCCAAGGCGGAAGCGGCGGCCAGGAAGAAGGAAGCGGAGGCCGCTATCGAGACCGAGCGCACGGCGGCCATCGAAGCTCTACGGATAGCCGCGCGCGACACCGGCCTGGAACTCCGCACCGCCGTGCTGGCCGCATTCGAGGAACACGTTCGCCGCCTCGTCACCGACGTGACCGCCGACCGCTCCGTGCTCCGCGACATGATCCTCGTCCTGGCGGGCAGGGCTGCGGAGGATTTCATCAGGGATAAAGACGCCACCATCCTCGTACCCGAGCGGTTGGCGGACGAGGCACCGCCGGAGCTCGAAGAGTTTCTACAACGCTCCGCCGTGGCGCTCTCCGCCGATGTGCTGCGCAAGGGTATCGAACTCATCCCCTCGAGCCAGGTCCGCGGTGGAGCGCGCGTGCGCCTGGTGGACGACGACCTGGAGATCGATCTGACCGACGAGGCGCTCTCCGAGATGATGCTGAAGCTCCTCCTACCCCGCTATCGGAAGATCCTGGCGGAGGCCGGCCAATGACCGTGCCGCGGCGATACTATCAGCTCGTCGCCAGCCTCCCGGCGCTCCCCTACTTCCGCCAGGCGCGCCTTCTACCCCTCAGTCGCAGGCGCCTCGAGGAGCGCCTCGCCATGCTCCACGAGGAGGACCTGGCGGATCTCACACAGGCCGAGGGCCTGGTCAGCTGGCGTCGCCAGCCCGTCACCCGCACGACGGAGGAGATCGCCGGCATGTACGACGAGCTCATGGCCACGACCCGGAACCGGGCGCTCAGAAGCATGGTGCAGTTCCGCATGACTATGCGGACAGTGCTGGTGGCATTCCGCCTGAAGCGTCAGGGAAGGGGCTTGCCCTCCGGGCGCTGGGGTGTGGGTCCGTACACGAGGATGATCGAGTCACGCTGGCCGGACCCTGAGTTCGGCTTGGTCTCCGTCTTCCCCTGGATCCCCGAGGCCCGCGCATTCCTCGACCAGGGCGACGCGATGGGGCTCGAAGGCCTGGGCATGGACCTGACCTGGCGGAGGCTCGGCCAGATCGCCGAACAACACCCGTTCGGGTTCGAGCAGGTCTTCGCTTTCGCGTTCAAGTGGGACATCCTGCATCGCTGGCTTTCCTATGACGCCAACGTGGCGCGGCAGCGCTTCGAAGAACTGATACTGGAGGTGACGATTGACCACCAAGACCTCTTCGCCTGATACAGACGTCGCGAGTTCCGAAGATTCGCGCCGCGCTCCCATCGTAGGCGTGAAGGAGAGCCTGGTCACCATCGACGTCAGCGACACCCAGGTGATGAAGAACGAGGTGGGTTACGTTCTCCTAGGAGACGAGCGGCTCAAGGCCGAAGTGCTCCGGGTCCAGAACCAGGTAGCGGACCTCCAGGTCTTCGAGGACACCTCCGGGGTCCGGGTCGGGGACGAGGTGGAACTGACCGGCGAGATGCTCTCCGTGACCCTCGCCCCCGGCATCTTGGGTACCGTTTTCGACGGGCTGCAGAATCCCCTCGGCCTGCTGGCGCAGGAGTACGGCTTCCTCCTACCCCGGGGTCAACACGTCGATCCCGTGGACACCGAGAAGCAGTGGGACTTCACACCTGCAGTGGCGCCGGGCGACACCGTAGTCGCTGGACAGGTCCTGGGGGCAACGCCCGAGGGCCTCTTCGACCACAAGATCATGGTGCCCTTCAACGAGCCGCAGCCCGTGGAGGTCACTTGGGTAGCCCGGGGCAACCACACCATCAACGAACCGGTGGC
>JASFTI010000264.1:0-5414 GCA_050053635.1 Gemmatimonadales bacterium | reverse complement strand
GTTGGCCAGCAGGCCGACTGATAGATATCCGGCGCGCCGGTCGGCCGCGACGATTTCGGCCAAGTGCCCGTTCGCCAGACCCAGCCGGTGCCATTCGCCGTACTCGCGCCCCTCTTCCGGCGTCAGCGCGACGGTGCTCAGCGGCTTGAGCTCGACGCCCAACCCCCTCAGCCCGGCCTCGATACCACCTTCCGCCAGGTAGTCGGGCACGTTCGACAGCTCGGGCACATTGCGCGAGCCGGAGTACGGCATTTTCACCAGTGCGACCTTCACCTTGCCCTCCGCCGAGACATAGTTCTGCGCCGTCGCCACACCCGGCGCGAGAGACAATAGCAGCACGACAGTCATTAGTGTCCTCATCCGTTCACTCCACTCCAGTTACTGGCCGACCTCCAGCACGACGATCTCGTCGATCACCTCGCTCCCGCGCGGCGGTAGGCTCAACAACAGCCCGTCCTCTCTATCCTCGAACTGCACCGCGCTGCCGTCGCGCAGCAGCCGGGCCGAGCGAACGCGCCATGGCAGCGGCGGCAGCGCCAGGATCGGACCGTTCCAGTCGAGCACGTGCACGTAGACCGTTCCTCCCCGCTGGGTCGTCACACCCCAGAGGTCGGGCGCCAGCGGGCCACCGCGCGTCCCGTAGATCGACTCGCCGTAGCGCTCCAGCCAGGCGCCCATCTCCCTCAGTCGCGTCACGAACTCGGGCTGGATCTGGCCGTTCGGCATCGGGCCGACGTTGAGCAGGAAGTTGGCGTCGCTGCCGGCGGCACGGACCAGATACCGCACCAGCTCGCGAGTGGACTTGTAGCTCCGGTCGGTGATGTTGAACCCCCACGACCGGTTCATCGTCTCGGCCGTCTCCAGGGGCAGCCGACTCACCTCCGCGACGTTGAACCCTGCGGTGTTCTGTCCCGGCAGATCCTTCTCGAACATCTGGAAGTCTTCGCCCGGGCGAGGGGTCTCGTGGTGGTTGGAGCCGATGAGCGCCTGCGGCTGCAGCTCGTGGATCAGCGAATACGTACGTTCGAGCCGCCAATCCGCGTCGGGCCGGTCCCACATGCCGTCGAACCAGATGCCCCCGATCTCGCCGTACCCGGTCAGCAGCTCGCGTAACTGCTCGTCCATATAGTCGAGGTAGCGATACCAGTCGCCCTGCTCCGGCCGCTCGGCGCTCAGTCCGGTACGCCCGCGCGGGAAATAGTCCGGGTGATGCCAGTCGAGCTGCGAGTAGTAGAAGAAGAGCTTGATCCCCTGGCGTCGGCACTCCTCGGCCAGCTGCGCCAGGACGTCCTCGCCATAAGGCGTGCGATCGACGATGTCCCAGTCCGAGATCCGCGAGTCGTACATCGCGAACCCGTCATGATGCTTCGCCGTGATGGTGATGTACTTCATGCCCGCCGCCTTCACCAACGACACCCACTCGGCGGCATCGAAGCGGATCGGGTTGAACTGATCCGGCAACTTCTCGTAGTCGGCGACCGGTATCCGCCGAACCTCCATCACCCACTCGCCGGAGCCCAGCACGCTGTAAGTGCCCCAGTGCACGAACAGCCCGAACTTGGCGTCCTGGAACCATGCCCGGGCCGCGAGGTTCTCCGGGGTCGGTTCATACGTCGCCTGGCCGAGTGCACGGCCCGGCAAAGCCGCCAAGCCTCCAGCCACGGCCAGCGCGCAGGCGACACGCGAGAGCCTGCACCCACTATTCACGCCCCTCACCCCCTCCAAACTTCTCACTCAGCAGAGCGTCCAGACTGTACTTCCCCGGGCCGACCATCATGAGCCCCAGGAACACCCACATGTTCTTGAAGGCGTGGGCCGGAGTCCCTACGCCGCTCGCGATGTGGTTCACCGTGGCAACGAACATCGTGAAGCAGAGCGCCGCGCAGGCCGGCCGGAAGAACAGACCCGCGGCGAACAAGAGCGCCCCTAGCGTCTCGGCCAGCGTGGCCAGGAACCCGAAGAACGCGTGACCGAACCCGATCCCGAAGTTGCCCATCGCGCCGCCGACCCCTGCCCACATCTCCGTACCGCCCGCCAGCTTAGGCCAGCCGTGGAAGTAGATGAAGCCGAGGCCGAAGCCGAGCCGCACGACGAGCAGGCCGACGTCCCGGTACTTCTCCAGTGCTTTCCAGATCATCGATTCGCCCCCAATCCAGAGTTACGGTTCGACGCGCCGCGCCGCCGTCGAGAATCCTCTCAGCGCCGCCAGCCACTGGCGCGTCATGATCGCCAGCGCCGCCTCGCCTTTCTCGACGTTCGCCAGACTGGGATCGCCCAAGTAGCCCGTTTCCGAGTAGGCAGGATCGGACGGGTCGCGCGAGAAGATGCCCGGTTGGTAGCCAGGATAGTCTCTCGGCCTACTCTCCCCGTAGTCGGCCGGCGGTAGGCTGTCGCTCACCAGCTCGGGTTGCAGGAACAGGTTGATCGAGGTCTCTATCTCGTCGGCGTGGCCCCCGACGACCTGTTCCTGCAACGCATCGATCTCCGAGGTCTCGAGATCGTCCCACGAGACGACGAGCGTCGGCGTCCCGGTCCGCACGCGTATCTCCCGCGCCGCGACGGCGATCGGCAGGCCCGTAGCGTTTCTAATCCCCGTGTTGAGAAAGACTATGCGTTGTGCGCCGTGCTCGACCAGCGAGCGGGCGACCTCGTAGACATAGCGCGAGAAGACATCCGAGTCGCCCACCTCGGTGCCGGGGTAGTCGCGGAACGCCGGGAACCAGCCGTGCAGGATCGGCGGCGCCACCAGTACCGGCAACGAGTCCACCGCCTGCCGGCACAGGTACTCCATCACCTTCCGGTCCGCGTTCATCGGCAAGTGCGGCCCGTGCTCTTTGGCGCCGGCACCGAACGGCAGGATGACCAGCGGCGCCTCACGCAACCGCGCCTCCGCCTCCGGCCAGCTAAGCTCGCCGAGATAGGCGCCCGGCGTCTGCGCATGTGCCGCTCCCCAGCCGGCCAAGATCGCCAGGAGGGTTGCCGTTAGGGTCTTACACACAAGGAAAACCTCCTATAATAGGTGTGCCCGACAAGTAATGGCCCAGCGGAAGATTGGGCTTCTCGCTGGGCCACCCCTCGCGCCAACCCCTTCTAGCTAGCGTCTTCCAGCAGGCCGCGGAGGATATCCGGCCATCCGCCCGGTCGCGCCCAGGCCTCCTTGTGAACGATCACCCCGCCCCGGTCGATGATGTAGGCGCTGTTCGGCAATCCACCGTACGCCTCGCGCACTGTGTTCTGCATGTCATCGATCACGACGGTCGTCGCGATATGAAGTTCATCGCACGTCTTCTCGGCCAGTTCCTTGCGCTCCTCGTAAGTCTCCGGCTGCTCGATCTCGCTGAACATCATCTGGCCGGCGTGCGCTTCTCGCTGATAGAGGATGATGAACGTGACTTGGCTCTCGAACTCTTCACGTATCTTCTCGACGTCGGCGGACCGCCGACGGAACGGGGGTCAAGTGTAGGAGCCGAACTCGATGACGACCGGCCGTTCGGCGTAGACCTCGCTCAGCGTGAAACGCTCGCCGTCAACCGTCTCCAACGTGAAGTCGGGACCGACCTCACCGGCCAGCGGCTTGGTCTCGGTGAACTGCTCGAACCGCACACTCTGAGCGTACAGCCCGGCGGGGACGAGCAGAAACGCCAGCAACGCTGTAAGCGTGGCGACGCTGCGGGGATTGTTCAGCCTCACGGCGCACCTCCTGTCACGCTTCTCCACAGGTTGAGGCCGCTCCAACATACGGCGCCGCTGCAGAGTGGGCCAGCGGGTGCCGCCGACTCGCGTCAGTCGTGATGGTCCGCCGGGCTCAGATCCTCAGCGCCGGGCAGTATGCCGATTAGCTGTGCCGGATCGTGGATCAGCACGGGCAGGTGCTCCGGGCAGATCCAGACCGTAGAGTCACGGTACTCCAGGGGGATCAACGGTGTTACATCGCTACCCCTTTGGCAGGCGAGGCATGCTTTCGGGTTGGGGCTATCGCTCACTCGGTCCTCCCTCGCTTCTCACGTGTTCATCCACAGCTACGGGACCCCGCCGATGACCGCGAATCGGGGGCTCTCGGGGGTGCAATCCGCCACGCTAACGCAAATTTCGACATTTCCGACCGGCACTCCCACCTGCAGCGGGCTGAGGGTGAAGGTGACCTCCAGGCTGTCACCCGGCTGCACATCTCGCTCGAAGAACCAGCTCCTCTGGTCCAACAACGGGATCCGCGTCGAATCGGTCGGCCGCGGCTCGACCGCCAGCACCTCGAACGCATCGATGAACGATTCATCGATATCGATACTGTGCAGCTGGACCTCCTCCGCATGTGGGTTATACGACACGATCCGCATCGCGAACGGCTCGCCGATTCGGACCTCCTCCGGCGCGTGGATCGTCGATACCAGCGCCGGCCCGCTCTGAGTCGCCACCGCTACGAAGAACACTACCGTCAGAATGACCCCGACGACCACGCCCAACACGAACCCCAGCAGAAATTTCCCCATGTCGACTCACACTTCCAGGGCTGCAGCAGCTCTGTCGAAGTCCTCCGGCCTGAAGTAGAGTACGTAGCCGTACCGCCCTTTCCCATCCGCCACACCCGTGGCGGCGACCACGTTGACGTTGGCCCCGTAGAGCTGCTCGTGGACCCCCACCAGTGCCCCAGGCTCGTCATCGCCCTGAACCAGCAGGGCCGGGTATGGCCCATCAAAACTGAGGCCCGCTCTCTTCCCTTCACTCTCCATCTTCGATGCGTCTTCCGGGAATAGCGTAAGCTGCGTGCGCAGCGGACCCACAGGGATGGCGGTCATGGCATGCAAGTTGATGCCGACCTCGGCTAGCTGCGTCAGTAGCTTGTATGCCTCACCGGGCCGGTCCTGCACCGCGGTGTGGAAGTAGCTGACTCGGCGGACGTCAATGGCCATCGGTCCTCCTCGTGGCGGTACCCGTGCTCGATCGCTACGTGGTGACGACGACGTCAGTCTCCAAGCGCCGACCCGGCATGGGCAGCATACTCCAACACTCTATGCTCCAACTCTCTATAGATGAGACCGGCGCCCCGGACCAGCAAGCCTGCCCGTCCATCCCCTACCAGCGGACCAGAAGAGGCAACGCCGATCGGAGATCGACGCAATCGCCTCTCGCACCTCCGTCCAGCACGGTGCAGGGCTATCCCACGCGGCGGAGTCGAAGTCGATTCTGTGTTGCATCCCGGTGCTCTCCAGATCCAGCGCCGGATCCCGCTACTCTTCCTCGCCCCACGCCTCGCTCTCGAAGCTGTACAGCTGGACGTCCTCACCCTGCCACGTGTCGAGCGCCAGCCCCGCCTTCTTGCACACCCAACGCAGGTACTCCTCCCGACTCCAACCGTACCGTTTCGGCACCTCCGGAAGCAGCAGTCCGGTGGCGCCACCGCTCACGATCCTCAGCCC
>JASFTI010000263.1:0-5466 GCA_050053635.1 Gemmatimonadales bacterium | reverse complement strand
GTGAGCATGTCGAAGACCTACTGGGTCGAGACCTACGGATGCCAGATGAACCTGAGCGACAGCGAGCTCATGGAGGGCGTTCTGGCGTCCAGCGGCTACGCCCCGGTCTCCGCGCCTCAGGATGCCGATGTCATCCTCGTCAACACCTGCGCGATTCGCGAGCACGCCGAGCAGCGAGTGCTGGGTCGGGTGGCGGAGCTGAACCGGGTCAAGCGGGATCGACCGGGCACGCTGATCGGCGTCTGCGGCTGCATGGCCCAGCGCCTCGGCACGCAGCTCATCGAGCGGGCCGAGTACGTCGATATGGTCATCGGACCCGACGCTTATAGGTCGTTGCCCCAGCTCATCGACCAGGCCACCCAAGATGGCGGCGGTGTCGTAGACGTCGAGCTCAAGGCTTCGGAGAACTATGAGGGGCTGGAGCTACGGCGCAAATCGCAGGTCTCAGCCTGGGTCCCCATCCAACGCGGCTGCGACTACCGCTGCACCTTCTGCGTCGTCCCATTCACCCGCGGGCCCGAGAAGAACCGCGAGCCGCATGCGGTTCTACGCGAGATCGAGGAGGGGGCGGCCGAGGGGATCAGCGAGTTCACGCTGCTGGGCCAGACCGTGAACTCGTATCGTTTCGACGATTGGGACTTCCCGAGACTACTCCGCGCCGTCGCCCGCCTCCCCGGCGTGCGGCGCGTGCGCTTCACTTCGCCGCACCCCAATGACCTGACGCGCGAGCTGGTGGACGTGATGGCGGAAGAGGATGCCGTCTGCCCGCAGCTGCACCTGCCCGTCCAGTCGGGCTCGGACCGGGTGCTCAAGCGCATGACACGGCGCTACACGCGCGCAGATTACATCGCCAGAGTCGAGATGGTGCGCGATGCGATTCCCCACATCGCGCTCGGCACCGACATCATCGTCGGCTTCCCCGGCGAGGACGAGACCGACTTCGAGGCGACGCTCGATCTGGTGCGCACCGTCCGCTACGACGACGCCTTTACCTTCCGCTATTCGGCGCGTGAGGGAACGCCCTCGACACGGATGGATACGAAGTGGGTCGTGCCCGACCACGTGGCGCAGGGACGGTTGGAGCGCCTGATCGCACTGGTCCGCGAGATAGCGGCCGAGAAGAACCTGGCCGAAGTCGGCAAGGTCGCCGAAGTCCTGGTCGAGAAGCGGGCGCGACGCGGCGACCTGCTGCAGGCGCGCACCGATACATACAAAGTCGTGCTGATCCCGGGACCGGAAGATTGGATCGGCCGCTACATGAGGGTCACGCTTACCGGGACGAGCGGGGCCACATTCACTGGATTCCCCGTCGAGCCATGAAGTGGCGTGCACTTACTTTCAAGATCATCGGCGGCGCGCTGATCGTGGCGCTGCTCGCCTGGTTCGCCTACGCGAATTCCGATCAGTCGGTCGACATCAAGCTCGGGCTGTTCACGCTGCGCGGGATATCGCTCCCTATCCTCATCTACGGCTCCGTGATCGTCGGAATGCTGGTCATGGTCGCCGTCAGCCTGCGGAACGACATGCGGACGCGGCAGGCGCTCGATCGCTACGATCAGATCGCCGCGGACGTGCTCCAGGACATCGAAGATCCGGACCAGGATAGGGAAGAGGTTCTGGAGGAGACGGGCGAGGTGCCCTGAGTCCCAGCTAAGCCCGCAGGCTTTCGGTGATGAGCATGGGGTGGCCATGAAGGGATCGCGACTGGTCACTTGGATCAGGATCGGCTTTTGGCTCGTCGTCGCGGTGCTGGTACTCGGTGCTCTGTGGGCATCTCGATTCGGCGAGCGCATCCCGTCCATCTACATCCAGACAGGGCAGTCGATGGAGCCCACCCTGGCGCTGGGCGAGTACTTCATCGCCTGGAGCCCGGCCGGGCGCCTCGATCGCGGCGATCTGGTCATCTTCCGCTACGTCCGCGGCAGCCGCGAGTATCACGTGCTTCGCCGCCTGGTCGCCCTGCCCGGCGACACCGTGGCCATGGACTCGGGCGTCGTGGTACTCAACGGCCAGCCTCAGCCCTGGCCCTTCGACATCGCCAGTCCCGGCGCCTGGCGCTCCGAGCTCGCTATCGAGGAGAACATCTATACCTGGGGTCCGTGGGTCGTGCCTCCCGACTCGGTCGTGTTGCTCTCTGATCGGCGCGACATGTTGGGCTGGCCCGATAGCCGCTTCCTCGGGTTCATTCCGCTCGATGAGATCCTCGCCCGAGCCGACTTCACGCTGCGCGGGCGGCGCCTTCGCTAGCGAGTCATGTGGCCGGAGCGAGAACGCAGACGCGGCCACATCAACCGGGAGGTTAGCATGAAGAGATTAGCAATCGCTCTACTGGCTCTGCCGTTCCTCTGTGTCTCTGCGTTCGCGCAGTCGCGGGAGAATCTCAAGGTATTCATCTCGGTGGACATGGAAGGCATCACGGGTGTCGTCAACTGGGAGGACGTGAGCAGGACGGGGAAGGACTACGACCGCTTCCGTCGAATAATGACGGAGGAAGTCAACGCTGCGATCGAGGGCGCCCTGGCGGCCGGTGCCACCGAGATCGTCGTCCGCGACTCGCACGGCTCGGCGCGCAATATCTTGCCGGCTCTGCTCGATCCCAGCGCCCGGCTAATACGGGATTGGTCCGGCGGCCCGAAGGGCATGATGGAAGGGATCGATGAGAGCTTCGATGCCGTGATCTTCATCGGTTACCACGCCAAGGCCGGCACCCCCGACGCCCTACTCGAGCATACGAGTTCCGGGAACGTAGCGGATTTCTCGATCAATGGCATCTCGATGCCGGAGGCCGGCTACAACTCGTTGATCGCCGGCTACTACGATGTCCCCGTCGTCTTCACCGCCGGTGACAAGGCGCTCTGCGAGCAGATCGAGGGCCTGCTGGGCGATGTCGAGACGGTAGCGGTCAAAGAGGGGATCGGGGCCGCCGCGCTCAGCCTACACCCCGAGGTGTCACACGAACGTATTCGTGCGGGCGTGGAGCGGGCGCTCGGTAACCTGGACCGTTTCGAGCCCTTCAAGCTCGACACACCCTACACGCTGGTGCTGAGGCTCAAGAACGAGGAGTCCGTCTACAACGGCTCGTTCTTCCCGGGCGCTCGGCGGACCGGCGATTGGGAGCTCACATACACAAGCGACGATTTCCTCGAGATCATGTACGCGTACAGCGTGATGCGGAGATAGCCGGGATCGCTTCCCTCAGACGAATGAGCGCAGCGCCGCGGGGATGACAGGCTGGATCGCCACGGTGTATACTCCAAGGACACCTGGCACCGAAGAGAAAGAGGAGGATCATGTCTCGCCTAGATGAAGTGAGGCGGCTCAAGGAGCTGCACAAACGGTCGATCATGGCGAAGCCGAACGTCGTCGGCGTCGGCACGGGCTACAAGGTGGTTCGCAGGCGAAGGACCGATGAACTGTGCGTCGTGGCACTGGTGCGCCAGAAGCTGCCCGAGGCGGGACTCGATCGAGAGGCGCTGATCCCTCGAGAGTTCGATGGCGTGGCCACCGACGTGGTCCAGGTAGGCGAGATCCGGGCTCTGCAGGAGCCCACCGACCGTTGGCGTCCGGCCCCCGGCGGCGTGAGCTTGGGCCACTATCAGGTGACGGCCGGAACATTTGGGTCCGTCGTGCGCGATCGGGATTCCGGCGCCCGGCTCATTCTCTCGAACAACCACGTGCTGGCCAACAGCAACGACGCCAGCCCCGGCGATCCGATCCTCCAGCCCGGCGCGGCGGACGGCGGCCGTGTCGAGCAGGATACGATCGCCCAGCTCGAGCGCTTCTGCCCTATCGAGTTCAGCACGTCGGCGCCCGATTGCCCGGTGGCGATCGGCGTGGCCGGCGCGGCGAACGCTCTGGCGCGCCTGCTCGGCTCAAGCCACCGGCTCGAGCCGTACCAGAGCGACCCGAGCGCCTCGAACCTGGTGGACGCCGCTGTCGCTCGCCCGTTGGACGAGGGTGATATTAAGGACGAGATCCTGGAGATCGGAGTCGTGGAAGGCACCACGCCCGCTGTGCTCGGGATGTCGGTGCGCAAATCCGGTCGCACGACCGGCTTTACCACCGGTGAGATCCAGGTACTGGACGCCACGGTCAACGTGAGCTATGGCGTTGGCCGTGTCGCGCAATTCGAGAACCAAATCGTCACTTCCCCGATCTCGCAAGGTGGCGACTCCGGTTCGTTGTTGGTGGCAGGTGACGCGCTGCGCGCGGTTGGGCTGCTGTTCGCCGGCTCGGACCAGACCACTATCCACAATCCGATCCAGGCGGTGCTCGACTGCCTGGAGGTCACGATATGAGCGAGAATGAAGCTAACAAAGCCGACGTGCAGGCTGAGCTGGAGAAGGCTCGCGTAGTAAAGGAGGCCAACACGGAGGAACTGATGTCGAAGGCCAACGTCGTCGGTGTCGGAGTAGGTTTGCTGGGGAGAGGCGGCGAACGCAAGCAGACGGTGGCGGTGGTCGTCATGGTAAAGCAGAAAGTACCGCGGGCTCAGTTGTCGGCCGATGACATCATCCCGACCGAGATCGAGGGTGTCCCTGTGGACGTGCGGGAAGTGGGTGAGATCAGCGCTCAGCGCTAGACCGTCGAGCCGGAGCGCCGTATGAGGCGCTGGTATTCCGGCGCCTCGTTTGTTTCGGGCGCCTGTTATGGCACGTTCGCTGGTGTCTCGTTGCCCGCCGCTTTGCACGGCCGCATCTTGTAGCAGCCCCTACCATTGACTCCTGAGGCTGCCAGGTCGCCGATGCCGCGTTTCAAGAGGTTCATCCTCGAGATCCACCGCCGCTCGTTGTGGCAGGTCGTCGCCATCTACATCGGCGGAGCCTGGGCCTGCTACGAGATCATCGACACCATCACTGACCGACTCACTCTTCCCGGCTGGCTACCCGTTCTCGCCATCATCCTCTTCCTGCTCGCCCTGCCGTTCGTGCTGGCCACCGCGTTCGTCCGAGAGGACGCTGTCGGCGGCCCGGCGGTTGACCAGGCCGCGCCCCCAAAAACTGCCGGGGCCGAACTCGCCGCGAAACGGGCGAGGGTCGCCCGTCGGCGGCTCATCACCTGGCGAACACTCGGCGTCGCCTTTGTTGCCGTTCTGGCGGCCTGGGGCGCTGTCGCCGCCGGATGGCTGCTGCTGGGCGGCCGAGCCGACAGAGGTCCGGAGGAAGCGGCTCCCGCGGTCTCTGTGGCGCGGGTCGCCGTGCTGCCGTTCTCGGTGCGGGGGAGCGACGACGTCGCCTATCTGGGCGAGGGGATGGTCGATCTGCTCAGCACGGCGCCGGATGGCGCCGGCGAGCTGAATGTCGTCGATCCCTACGCGCTGATGGAGTTCCTGACCGGCGAACGAGACGGCCCGATCAATCCCGAGGCCGGCGAAGCGGTTGCGAACCGGTTCGGCGCGGGCCGCTTCGTGTTGGGGACTATCGTGGAGGCGGGAGGTCGCCTGCAGGTCAACGCGTCGCTCTACGC
>JASFTI010000262.1:0-5467 GCA_050053635.1 Gemmatimonadales bacterium | reverse complement strand
GTCGACGACGATTGCGATCCATCTCCCCGGCCGTGCCACCCCGGCGGACACCGCCCGCTACGCAGCCCGCTTCCCGGGAACCGGGTCCACCGAGCTCGGGGCTACAGGACTGCGGGTCGGCCGCCTGGGTTTCGGCAGCTATCGCACCCACGATCGCTCGCCGGGACATCGCGAGGCGCTCCAGCGAGCGCTACGCTCCGGCGTCAACCTCATCGATACGGCCACCACCTACATCGACGGTGCGAGCGAGCGGTTGGTGGGCAGTTCACTGCGCCAACTGATCGACGATGGTGACATCGCACGTGAAGAAGTCATCGTCGTCTCGAAGATCGGACCCGTGCAGGGCTCCAGCTACAAACTGGCGCTGGAACGCGAGGAGCACGCAGCACCCTTCCCCGAGATGGTAAAATACGAGGAGGGGCTCTGGTATTGCATGCACCCCGAATTTCTCGAGGACCAGCTGCAACGCTCCCTCGACCGACTGGAACTCGAGACCCTCGACTTCTGCTTACTCCACAATCCCGAGTACCTCCTGGCAGACGCCGCGCGCCGGGAAGAACCGCTGGAGAAGTCGCGCGACGAGCTCTACCGCCGGCTGCAGGAGGCTTTCGCCTACCTCGAGAGTCAGGTCAGCGCGGGCCGCCTGGCTAGCTACGGCGTGTCGACGAACACAGTCGCCACACCCAGCGATGACGACGAGGCTATTTCGCTCACCCGCATGCTGGCCGCTGCACGCCGTGTGGCCGGCACCGAGCACCACTTCCGCATATTGCAGATTCCGCTCAACCTTCTCGAGAGCGACGCGGTTTTCGTCCGTCAGGAAGACGACGGCGCGGATCGGACCGTTCTCGAGATCGCGCAGGCGGAGGGGATCGCCCTGCTAGCCAATCGACCGCTCAACGCCTTTGTCGGTGGAGCGCTCATTCGTCTCACCGAGGTCGCGGTCGAGGACGAGCAGACCGAGATCGAGTTCGAGCAGCAGTTGGCCCGGGTCGCCGATCTCGAGCTCGCGTTTCGCGCCGAGATCGCCCCTCAGCTGAAGACCGCTCCCGACTCACTCGATCCCGGGGAGTATTTCCGCATGGCCGAGCGACTTGCTCAAGTACAAGACGCGCTCATCGGACTCGCTCACTGGTCAGAAGTGGAGACCCAGATACTCTACACGGTGCAGACGGTCGTCGCCGCACTCGATCGGGGACTCAACGGAGAGGTGGCCGCACGCTGGTCGGACTGGCGAGATGTCTATCTGCCGGAGCTCGACGAACTGATCCGCGAGCTGCGTCGTCAGGCGGCCCAGCGATCACAGGACCGCACGGCCGCGCTGAACGCTGCCATCGATCCGTTACTTCCGGAGGATAGACGGTCCGCCAGCCTATCGAGGAAAGCGTTGTGGACAGTGGCGAGCACCCCGGGCGTCACCGCCGTTCTGAACGGCATGCGCAGCGTCGACTACGTGGACGACTCGCTTGCTGTGCTGGATTGGCCGGCCCTCGACTCAGCCGCCTCAGTCTATCACGTCGTGAGGAATATGGCGGAGCGCTCGGGCCTCTAACTGATCGTCGGGCTGCCCGACTGCCCGGCGAGCGATACCATCCGGTCGACCGACTCCTTCATTTCGACCCTGAGGTTTTCGACTTTCTCGCTCTGTTGTTCCAGCGCGTGTGAGTTGAGCCGCCGCACGAGTCTGATGAAGTACTCGACCTCAGAGCGGAGCCCTACGTAGATCCGGCGATTGGGGAGCAGACGAGTGCCCAACCGCCAGGCACCAGCCCCGATCATCAGGGCACCCGCCATGACGACGAAAAGCGGTGTCCACGCCTCGGTCAGCAGGGTCACCGTCACCATTATGACGATGACACCGAGAATCGTCAGAGTCTGATCGATCGCAGAGCGACTGGACATTCCGGTCTCCACTCTCTTCGACTGTGTCATGCGGCTGCCACTCCGTTTCGCGATTTCTCCGACACGGTGGTCTCGCGGCGCCTACAACATACGCCCCCTCAGCACTCTCAGCACGTCGTATGAAAGAGCCCGCCTACGCGCTCACTCTCCGCCAATTCGTTATAAAGCTCGACTGCCTTCTCCGTTTGCAATACGTGAGCCGTGACCCCGCGGTCGGCCAGTAGCTCGAGTGTCGCCCGGGGCACTCCAAGTCGCTCGTAAATTCCTATCGCCAGCACAACAACGGTAGCCCCGTGCTCCAGCAGCTCTTCCACATCGGCGGGCTGGATCCCGCCTGAGTGCTCCGTCCCCGTCTCGCTCCAGTCCCAACCACGCGCGCCACCTGGGAAAAGCTTCACATCTTTGTAGGCGGTCGAGCTGCCATCTATCTCGATCCGACCCCACGAGAGGTGTGTGACTCGCGGCGAGCGATCTTCAGCCTCCATACTCATTCATCTACGGGCTCAGGAGACACGTCTGCAGTGCCCGAGTGCGATTACTGGCGGTTCGGGTTGTCGGTGTTGTCCATCGGGAGATCGGGATAAGCCGACCACTGCACCAGAGAGGCATCGTAGAGCCTCGCCTCTTTATTACCGACCAACTCGTATGCGGCGAACCAGGCGAGCGATGCGAAATGACCGATGTTGCAGAAGGCGATCTGCTCACCCTCGGTGGGCAAACCGGCCTCGGCCCACAGAGCTGCGACCCTCTCTGCCCCGGCGAACGTCCCCCCGCCCCCGGCGATCAGCGTCGGACCCGGAACGTTCTTCGCGCCACTGATCGTGCCGTAGCGAGCCGCGCCACTGAACTTTCGCTCGCCTCGGTAGTAGGGCTCGGAGCGCGCATCGATGAGCGGTACGCCGCTCTCCAGGGCAGCCACGACGTCTTGCGTGTTGGCCACGAGCTGCGGCTGATAATTCGCCGTGTAAGTCGTCGCTGTCGGCTGCTTGCGACCGGCCTCGGTCTGGTACCCGGCGCTCGCCCATGCCGTGAAGCCACCGTTGAGGATCGAGACCCGCTCGTGTCCCATTACTTTAAAACCCCAGTAGACTCGCGTGGAAGAGCCCAGGTCACCCGCCGACTGACCTTCCGCCACGATTACCACATGATCGTCGTTCGAGATACCGAGCCCGCCGATCAGGCCTGCCAAGTCATCGACGCGGGGGAGCATCGCCGGCACGCCGTCACGGGTGACGCGCCACGGATCCTGCCCGTACGGCGAGTGGACTGCACCCGGGATGTGGCCGACTTCATAGGGACTCGCGCCCGGTCGGTTGGCGCGGATGTCGAGCACCACTACGGCGTCCAGGTTGTCCTCCAGCCAGGCCGCGTCGACCAGCGGCTGCACCTCAGTTCTGGTCTCAGGTCCGGCGCAGGCGACCAGCAGCACCGTAAGCCCGCCCAATACCGTTCTCATCGGTTTCTCCTAGTTACGCTGAGAGTGTTATCGCTTCGGAAGCGCGTAGCTGAGTATCGACAGCCCGATGGCCGCGGCCACAGCCGAGGCACCGAGCACACCGACTTTCGCAGCATCGAGCATCTCGCCTTCCATGGCAAGCCCCGCGATGAACAGCGCCATCGTGAAGCCGATACCCGCCAGAAAACCGCCGCCGGTAAGCGCAGCCCAACCAATGCCTTCCGGCAGTCGCGCCAGGCCGACCCGAACGGCGATGAAGCTCAGAACCACTATCCCCAGCGGCTTCCCGATGACGAGCCCCGCCGCCACCGCCTGCGCCACCGGGTCGGCGAAGTCCGCCAACTCGAACGGCACACCGGCGTTGGCCAGCGCGAAGACAGGCATGATCAGGAAGCCGACCCAGGGGTGGAGTGCCGTCTCTAGGTACTCGACCGGCGGAATCGTCTCGCGCGCCACCTGCCGGAAACGCAGCAATTTCGCGCCCCGGTCGCTCTTCGATTCCCAGCCACCACCGTGGAAGATCTCGCTCGCCCCTTTGAGTATTTCGCCGAACAATCCCTCGCTGATGTACGCACTGGTCGGTGTCAGCAGGCCCAGCGCCACACCGGCGATCGTTGCATGGATACCCGACTCGTGGAACGCGAACCATACCAGAGTTCCAGCGACAACGTAGACGAGCAGACCGCGAACGCCCGCCCGCGCCAACAGGTACACTGCGACGAGTCCCAGGAAACCAAAGATCAGGGCTCTCAGGTCCAGTGACTCGGTATAGCCGATCGCGATCACCAGAATCGCGCCGATGTCGTCGGCGATCGCCAGCGACAGCAGCATCACCCGCAGCCCATGGGGCACGCGCGAACCCAGAACGGCCATACAACCCACGACGAAAGCGATGTCCGTCGCCATCGGGATCCCCCAACCCCGCGCCTCGGCCCCGACGGGCTGCAAGGCCAAGTAGATTCCGGCCGGTACGATCATACCGCCCAGCGCCGCGAATGCGGGCAGGGCCGCGCGCTGCGGGTCCCGCAGCTCGCCGATCACCAGCTCGCGTTTTACCTCCAGCCCGATGACGAAAAAGAAGACCGCCATCAGGCCGTCGTTGATCCAGTGCTTCAACGAATGGACCATCTCGAACGAGCCCAGCCGCAAACCGACCTCGGTCTCCCAGATGCCGACGTACCAATCCGACAGCTGCGAGTTGGCCAGTGCCAGCGCCGCAATCGTCGTCGCCAGCAACACGATCCCGCTGGCGGCCTCGACGTGCATGAATCGCTCGAGCGGAGCGGTTATTCGACGAATTCGGGCTTCGGGCAGCCGCACGTGTCCTTCGGGTGGCTGGAGCATCTTCGGTACGGGGTATGGTGGTCGGTTATCCGTCGTCAGTGCCCGGTGGCTCGGATTTGCCAGCTGGGAATCTTCCAATGACCGGCCAACCGGTCACCGACCAGCGACTACTGTTCCAGCATCAACCGCGTCGGCGTCTCGATCAGTTGCTTGATCTTGAGCAGAAACGTCACCGACTCGCGCCCATCGATCAGCCGGTGGTCGTAGCTGAGCGCCAGGTACATCATCGGCCGCACCTGTACCTGTCCGTCCACCACGACGGGTCGGTCCTCTATTTTATGCAGTCCCAGAATCGCCGACTGCGGCGGGTTGAGGATCGGTGTCGACAGCAGCGAGCCGAAGACGCCGCCGTTGCTGATGCTGAACGTGCCACCCTCCATCTCCTCCAGGGTGAGGCTGCCGTCCCGCGCCTTGGCGGCGAGCGTCGCGATGTCTTGCTCGAGCTGAGCGAAGGACTTGCCCTCCGCCTCTCGCACGACCGGTACCTTGAGCCCGCTTTCAGTGCTCACAGCGATCCCGATGTCGTAATAATGCTTGTAGACTATCTCATCGCCGTCGATCTGGGCGTTGACCTCTGGCATCTCCTTGAGCGCGGCGACACATGCCTTGACGAAAAACGACATGAAACCGAGCCGCACGCCGTACTTCTCCTCGAAGCTGTCGCGGTAACGCTTACGCACATCGATCACCGCGCTCATGTCCGCCTCGTTGAACGTCGTCAGGATTGCCGCCGTGTTCTGCGCGTCTTTCAGCCGCGCGGCAACG
>JASFTI010000261.1:0-5473 GCA_050053635.1 Gemmatimonadales bacterium | reverse complement strand
CCGGCGCGCCGGTAGCGATGGTCAACGAAACGATGGCGAAGCTGAGCTTCCCGGGTGAGGAGTCGGCCTGGTTCGGGGTGGGGAAGCGGGCCACCCTGTACGAGACGCGGGACTGGCTGGCCAACGTTTCGCGTGAGTTGGTGGGTGTCGTCCGCGACGTCCGGCAGATCGGCCTCGCCGCGCCGCCGGTCCCGGCGATCTATGTCCCCCACCCGCAAGAACAGGATCCGGGGCGGAGGAGGAGCATGTACCTGGCCGTCCGGACCGAGAGGGATCCGGCGGACGCGGCTGAAGCTGTGCGGGCCGCGGTCTGGCAGGTGGACGAGAACGTATCGATCAGCGCGGTCAACTCGATGGAGGCCGTGGTTTCCAGCAGTGTGGCCGGGCCCCGCTTCCGTACGATCCTGTTAGTCGTCTTCGGTGCCGTGGCGCTGCTGCTCTCCGCTGTGGGGGTGGCTGGTGTGGTGGGCTACGCCGTCTCGCAGCGTGTCCCGGAGATCGGTCTCCGCGTGGCGCTCGGCGCTCAGGACCGGGACATCTACGCCCTGGTCATGGGCCAGGGCGCCATGCTCACCGGCCTCGGTCTGCTGCTGGGCCTGATCGGTGGGCTCGCCGCCACCAGGGTGCTGTCCGGTCTGCTCTACGAGCTGTCGGCCACCGACCCGGTCACCTTCCTGGCGGCGTCGCTTCTCATGGTCCTGATCGCTCTCGTGGCCGTCTGGATACCGGCCCGCAAGGCGCTGCGGGTGAATCCGGTGGAGGCTCTCAACGCGGAGTAGTCGGCTTGCCGACGGTACCTGGGGTACTCAACTTGGGGTTCTGAGTGCAAGACCCGGCTTCGATCCAGGGTGCCGGAGGCGGTCACGATGCGGCCCATTCGTTTCTTACTCGTCAATCCGAGCTCACCTTTGTGGCGCGTCGAGCGACCGGGCGCCTACCGGGGCCCGCGGACGTTTCGCTTCTCGATGCTGTCGAGCCTCTATGTCGCCGCGGCGGCGCCCGACAACGTGGAGACGCGGATCATCGACGAGGACGTCGAGCCGGTCGACTTCGATGCCGATGTCGATCTGGTCGGCATCTCGTTCATGACCTTCAACGCCCCACGCGCCTACGAGATCGCCGACGAGTTCCGCCGCCGTGGAAAGACGGTCATCTTCGGCGGTTATCATCCCAGCTTCATGCCGGAAGAGGCCGGCCGGCACGCCGACGCCGTCTGCGTCGGTGAGGCGGAGGGCACACTCCCTCGGCTGATCGCCGATTTCGGTGGCGGACGCCTCCAGTCCTATTATAGGAGCGAGCCCGTCGACCTGCGCGGGCTGAGGATCCCGGATCGCAGCCTGATCCGCGCCTCCGCCTACCTGACGCCCGATGTGGTCCAGGCGACCCGCGGTTGCCCGTACCGCTGCACGTTCTGCTCGGTGGCGGCGTTCGCCCGCTATCGCTTCCGCGCTCGCCCCGTCGATGAGGTGATCGACGAGTTGCGCGGTCTGGGGCGCTACTTGCTGTTCATGGACGACAACATCATCGGTGACCGCGATTACGCCTGCGAGCTGTTCGCGCGGATGGCGCCGCTGGGGAAGCGCTGGTTCAGCCAGTGCAGTATCAGGATCGCCGACGACGCCGAGCTGCTGCGGTCGGCCGCCGCCAGCGGCTGTCGTGGTCTGTTCGTCGGCCTCGAATCGGTGGCGCAGGACAACCTCAAAGCCTGGCGCAAGACATTCAACAGGGCGAGCGATTATAGTCGCGCCATCGCCCGGCTGCACGATGCGGGGATCGCGGTCTACGCGGGGCTCGTGTTCGGTATGGATGGGGATTCACCGGATATCTTCGCCAGATCGCTGGACTTCCTCTACGAGTCGCACGTCGACGCGCTGCAGGCCACCCTGCTGACGCCGTTTCCTGGGACGCCGCTGTTCGACGAGATGGACCGGCAAGGACGGATCGTCACCCGCGACTGGAGCCTGTACGACTTCGCCCACGTGGTCTTCGAGCCGCTTCACATGAGTCCGGAGACGCTGCGGGTCGGCAAGGATTGGGTCCAGAGTCGCTTCTATTCACGCCGCTCGGTGCTGCGGCGAACGCTGCAGGCGTTCAGCTACCTGAACCCGGCGATCATGTTGCGGGCGCACATCCCGCTCAACCTCGGCTACCGGCGCCGGCACCGCGCCTGCGGTACCTTCCGGCGCGGCCGGCCGTTTGACTCGGAGCCCGCGCAGCGGTGCGCCGCTTCGACTGCGATCGCCCAGCCATGAACCTGCGCCGGCGAAGCTGGGCTCTGTCCCTAGGCGTGCTGCTTCAAGGGTGCACGACCACGATCGTTCCACCGGCAACGCCGAACGAGCCGCGATCCGTGTTCCTCCTCGATCATGGCCGGCATGCAAGCCTCGTCCTGCCGGGTGGTGACGGCGGGATCGTGCGCTACTCCTACGGTGACTGGCAGTACTACGCACAGGTCGACAGAGGTGTCTCGGAGGCTTCCGCAGCAATCCTGTGGCCGACAAGGGCGGGGTTGGGGCGCCGCGAGTTGCGTGGCCCCTCGGGGGCGACATCTGTTCTCGGGCAGGTGGGTGTCCGGGTCGAGGGCCTGTACGAGGTGATCGTCGACGCCGCACGGATCGATGCCCTGCGTATTGGCCTGGATTCCATCTATGAGGCGAATCTCGAGACGCGAATCTACAATGCGGCGTACGATCTCGAGTTCGTGCATCATCCGAGCGCCTATTGGGCCCTACACAACTCCAACGAGGTTGTTGGCGTCTGGCTGAAAGAGCTGGGTTGCCGCGTCCGCCGACCGGTGCTCTTCTCGAACTGGACCGTGGAGCCGCCGCCCGGCGAGAGCGATTCGCTGTTTGACATCGTAATTGTGATATGGAAGAAATCGGAGAAAGCAAGATGAGAAACGTCAGCCGCAGAGGGTTCTTGACGCTGGCGAGTACAGCCCCGATGGCACTGGCCGTTCCTAGGCGCCTGATGTGGGGCTTGGCGGGGGACGAAACTAGTGCTAGCGCGGGGCCCGACCCCTGGATCGAGATCAACCTCAGTAACCTGGCTTGGAACCTGTCGGAAGTCCGCAGAAGGGTGAATGACCGGCCCGTAATGGCTGTCATCAAAGCGAACGCCTACGGGCATGGGCTCGTGGGCATCGCCAGATTCCTCGCAGAGCAGAACGTCAGGCACTTCGCCGTCGGCAAGGTGATGGAGGCGGCCGCCTTACGCGAGAACGGAATAGGAGGTACGGTCTTGAACTTCGGGCCGTTCTCCCGTGAAGAGGCGGATCAGCTGGTCCGACTCGACGTATCACAGTCCGTTTACTCCGAGACGGTCGAAATGCTGGCACGGTCGGCGCGGGCTCAGGGGAAGCGGGCGAAGGTGCACATCAAGGTGGACACCGGCCTGGGGCGCGTCGGGGTGCCTTACTACGAAGCGCCCTCCTATGTGGAGAGGATCGCCGCGACGCCGGAGATCGCCATCGAAGGCATCTTCACCACCCTGACCGAGGAGCCCGACTTCGACCGGGTCCAACTGGATCGCTTCATCCAGGTGTGCGATGCCGCCGCGGATAAGGGTATCTCCGTCGGCTTGCGACACGCCGCCAGCAGTCTAGCGATCTCGAGCTTCCCCGACTCGTTCCTCGACATGGTGAGACCGGGCAACGCGATCTACGGGTTGGAGCCGCTGGCCAACCTGAATCTCAGGCCGGTCATGTCGGTGAAGGCCCGGGTGATCTATGTGAAACGACTGCGCCCGGGAGACTCGGTCTCGTATCACAGGCTCTTTACGGCCGAGCGCGAGACACTCGTCGCAACGCTTCCACTCGGTTACTCCGACGGCTGTCCACCGCAAGGGGTCGAGACGGCCGAGGTCCTGATTCGGGGCCGGCGCTGGCCGCTCATCGCCGCGGTGACGGCGAACCACAGCACGGTCGATGTGACGGGCGCGGCTGGTATTCAGATAGGTGATGAGGTCGTCCTGTTCGGCAGGCAGGGCGAGGAGGAGCTGTCGATCGGCGAGGTCGCTGCGCGGGCCGGAAGCTCGGTGTACAAGGTGGCGATCGGAATGAACCCGACCCTTCCCAGGCTCCATATCGAATCGTAGGGGGCTCCCGGGTGCGCGAACACCGCTGTGTTGCTGCGTGCCAGCTTGGGCATCATTTTTTAGGGGAACCGCCAATCGCCGGGCCGCAAGGGCGCTCCGCCCGACCGCTCACCTGCAGGAGCAGCCATGTCGCGTCTCAAGCGACTCATTGTTGAGATCCACCGCCGCTCGCTCTGGCAGGTCATGACCATCTACCTGGGGGCGTCGTGGGCGGTCCTCGAGGCCTCCGACCAGGTCATCGAGCGCTACCTGCTACCGGAATGGGTCTACCCCACAGAGATCCTCCTGCTGCTCGTCGGACTGCCGCTGGTGCTGGCGACGGCGTTCGTGCGGGAGGAGCGGGAGCCGGCGGCCACGAGTACCCCGGGTCCCGACGCGCCGGCGCGGCCGGAGCGTGCCTCGGCGACAGGACCGGTTGAGCCGGGGACCGATCGCTTGTCGGCCGAGCCCGTCCCGGAGACGTCGCGTCCCGAGCCGGTCGCTGCTGAGTTCCTCGCCCGAAACCTTACGCTTCCGAAAGTCGTGCTGGCTGTGCTAGGGGCCCTGGTGGTAGTCGGCGCTGCCAGCGCCTTCGTCGTGGTCCGGGGCGCCGGCCGGGTCACCGAGTCGAGCGGCACCGCAGGTGACGCCTTCGAGGAACGTGCTTGGCTCGTCGTGGCTGAGTTCGAGGCGGCGCCCGAAGACAGGGACGTGGCGCTGGCGGCACGGGAGGCGCTCACTGTGGAGCTGCAGCAGTCGCGGTACGTGAACGTCTACAGCCGCGAACAGCTGCGGCCGGTGCTGCAGCGTATGGGGCGGGCCGACACGACGCGCCTCGATCGGGCGGTGGCGCTTGAGGTCGCCGAGCGCGAAGGCCTGGCGGCAGTACTCGCCGTTACGGTGAGTCGGCTGGGTAACCAGTACGTCTTCAGCGGCCGGGTGGTCCAGCCAGGCTCGGGCGAGGAGATCATCGCCGCTCGCAGTGCGGCGGGCGAGGATCGGCTACTGGAGGCCGTCGAGAAGCTATCTCGCGAGATCCGCTGGCGCTTGGGCGAGGCGCGCGGTGCGGTCCGACAGAGTGAGCCGCTGCCCAAGGTCACCACGAGTTCGTTGGAAGCGCTCAAGCTCTATGCGCAGGCGTCGGCGGCCAATGGCCGCTACGAGTTCGAGCAGGCGCTGGAGCTGGCGACCCGAGCGATTCGCCTCGACTCGACGTTCGCCGGGGCGTACCGCGCGGCGGCCGTATACAACAACAACTTGGGCCGGCGCGCCGAGGCGGCGCGCTACGCGACGCGAGCCTACGAGCTCCGCGACGGACTGACAGAGAGAGAGCGGCTGCTGACCGAGGCGGCCTACTACACCCACGTGCAGTTCGACTATCGCAGGGCGCTGCAGATCT
>JASFTI010000260.1:0-5515 GCA_050053635.1 Gemmatimonadales bacterium | reverse complement strand
ATCTACCTCCTCGTCCAGACGGTTCAATCGCGTATCGAGATGGCGCAGGCGGCACGAATGCGAGTCTTCACGGGCGACGAGCCGCTCGAGGTCGAACGCCAGATCGACCAGCGGCCGGGCTACATCGAGGAGCGCCTGAGCCTCGAGTGCGAACGGGGACAGCCGCTGCGGGTCGAGAAGGTCGTCGCCATCTACACCTCCCGGGACTGGGCGATCAGTTCGCCTGGCAACGAGGCGCGCCGTGCGATCCAGCGGGTCGGTTCGTTCGATGACCTCTACCGCACACATCGCCTGGCTTGGGAACGGCTCTGGTACCGTTGTGATATCGAACTTGAGGGCGCCACAGCAGCTCAGCTCGCCCTCCGCGTCCACATCTTTCACATGCTACAAACCGTGTCGCCCAACACGGTCGAGCTCGATGTCGGCGTGCCCGCCCGCGGCCTGCACGGCGAAGCCTACCGCGGCCACATCTTCTGGGACGAGCTGTATATCTTCCCGTTCCTGCAGCTCCGCGTCCCCGAGATCACCCGCGCCCTGCTGATGTACCGCTACCGCCGCCTCGACGAAGCGCGCCGCAACGCCCGCCGGCAAGGCTTCAACGGGGCGCTCTACCCGTGGCAGAGCGGCAGTGACGGTAGGGAAGAGACCCAGGTCCTGCACCTCAACCCGCGGTCGGGCCGCTGGCTACCCGATAATACGCACCTGCAGCGTCACGTGAACGCGGCGATCGCGCTGAACACCTGGCGTCAGTACCAGGCGACGGGTCGGCGCGACATTATCAGCACGCACGGGGCGCGGTTGATCCTCGAGATCGCCCGCTTCTGGGCCGACATTGCCACATACAATCCGGAGCGCGAGCGCTACGAGATCCGTGGTGTCGTGGGCCCCGACGAGTATCATACCGCGTACCCCGACGCGGCGGAGCCGGGCCTGAACAACAATGCCTACACGAACGTGATGGCGTCTTGGGTCCTGGACTGCGCCTGTCGCGTCGTCGGCCTCCTCGATAGCGATTGCCAGATCGAGATCTTCCAGGACCTGGAGATCACCGAAGAAGAGGTGAGGAATTGGGACGAGATCAGCCGCAAGCTCTTCGTCCCCTTCCACGACGACGGCATCATCAGTCAGTTCGAAGGCTACGAACAGCTGGAGGAGTTCGATTGGGAAGGTTATCGGGCGCAATACGGAGACATCCATCGACTCGACCGCATCCTCGAGGCCGAGGGTGACACCGTTAACCGCTACAAGGTCAGCAAGCAGGCGGACGTGCTGATGCTCTTCTACCTGTTCTCCGCCGAACGACTGGCGCAACTCTTCGAGCGCCTGAGCTATCCCTTCGAGCCGGGGATGATCCCGCGCAACATCGACTACTACCTGCGCCGGACTTCACACGGCTCGACGCTCAGCGCCATCGTCAATTCCTGGGTACAGGCGCGTGGTAACCGAGAGCGTTCCTGGCGCTGGTTCGAGGCGGCGGTGCGCAGCGACCTCGCCGATGTACAGGGTGGCACGACCAAGGAAGGGATCCACTTGGGCGCCATGGCGGGTACCGTCGACCTGGTCCAGCGCTGCTACAGTGGTATCGCGCTCCGCGAAGGTGTGCTCTGGCTCAATCCGCAGCTACCGAAGGGCCTCAAGGAAATCAACTCGCGGATCCAGTACCGTGGCCACTGGTTCCGTTTCGAGATCAACCACGAAAGGCTCACCGTGACTTTCGAGGGTGCTTGGGAGCCGTACGCCCGGATCGGCTTCAACGATAAGGTCTATACTTTCACGCGCGGCGAAACGAAGATCTTCGACCTGGAGACGCACGCCGAGGTCGCCTGACCGCTGCGCAGGCCTACGCGCCGGGCAGTTCCTAACCAGCTTCGTTCAGTCGGGGGCCGAACACCTCAGAGCCCGCGGTTGCCCGAGTAGGCGTTGCGCACGTACTGAGACACCACCCGCTGGGTGTTGAAGAACGACGCGTTCAGCGCGATCGCCGAGCGCATTACCTTGGACCAGGCGCCCGGTAGGTTGTAGTAGAGGGGCAAGATCAGTTTCTCGAGTTTGTCGTACATGCCGTCCACTTCCGACGACTCGTCCTCCCGGCCCTCGCGACCGTCGAGTAACGACCAGCCGGTCACGCTTTCAACGTGGCCTTCGACCCACCAGCCGTCGAGCACGCTCAAGCTGGGCACTCCATTGCAGGCGGCCTTCATTCCGCTGGTGCCGGACGCTTCTTGCGGCCGCCTCGGTGTGTTGAGCCACAGATCGACACCCGAGCACAGGTACTTTGCCAGCCCCACGTCGTAATTCTCCAGATAGACGAGCCGCACCCGTTCTCCCAATCCGCTCGCCGCCTCGTGTATGCGTCTTATCATCGCCTTGCCGGCCTCGTCGCGCGGATGCGCCTTACCGGCGTAGAGGATTTGTATCGGCCCGACCCGCTCGGCTATGGCGTTCAGGCGCGCTACGTCGGTGAGCAAGAGGTCAGCCCGCTTGTAGGGCGTGGCGCGCCGAGCGAAGCCGATCGTCATGACATCCTCCGCGAACCGTACTCCGGCCCGGCGCTCGACCTCATCCAGCAGCGCGCGCTTCGCACTCTGATGCGCGGCCTGGATGTCGTCGAGCGGGATCTGTATCGCGTAGCGCAGGTAGCGGTTGTCGTGACGCCAGCCCGGTATCTCGCGATCGAAAAGCTCGGCAAAGGGGGGTGAGGTCCAAGTCGCGGCATGCACGCCATTGGTGATAGCATGGATCGGGTAGCCTGGGAACATGTCCAGTGATACTTCGCCGTGCCGCATCGATACGCCGTTGATGTAACGCGAGAAGCGCAAGGCTAGGTAGGTCATGTTGAGCGTGCTGTCCAGCAGGCAGCCGCATTCTTGGAGCAGCGACGTCCTCCGCGGGTTCAGGACGTGACTGACCAGGTCGATCGGGAACTGATCGTGCCCGGCGGCGACGGGTGTGTGCGTGGTGAACACGCATTCCCGGCGCACCGCCTCGATCAGTTTGTCATCCACTGTTGTCGTGCCCTGGTCCTCCAGCGTTTCTTCGAGCAATGCGAGCGTGAGAAGCGCCGAGTGCCCCTCGTTCATGTGGTAGACCGTGTTACGGTCGTAGCCGAGTCCTCGCAAAACCGCCACACCGCCTAGCCCCAACACCGCCTCCTGGCAGAGGCGATAGCGGGCGTCGCCGCCGTAGAGCCGGTCGGTCAGGCTACGGTGGAACTCGCTGTTCGACTCCAGGTCGGTGTCGAGCAGGAACACCGGGACCTGATAGTCCTCGATACCGGTCAGCGTGAAGCGCCAGGGTCGAATACGAACCTTCTGTCCTTCGATCTCTACGGTGACGGCGGTCTCCAGCTGCTCGAGCCGATCCTCGGGTGACCACTCCTCGGCGGTCTCGGTTTGCCTGCCGTCGGCGGCTAGCCGCTGGCCGAAATAGCCTTGGCGGTGGAGCAGGGTGACACCGACCATCGGGACCTCGAGGTCGGCCGCTGAGCGCAGGATGTCGCCCGCCAGGACCCCCAGACCACCAGCGTAGGTCGGGATACTGGAATCGAGGGCGATCTCCATGGACAGGTATGCGATCTGCGACTGGCTGTACGGCAATGTGAGTTCCATACCCTCCGCCTGTAAGTCGGACATCGGCGGCAGAATCTGACAGGATCGGTGACTCCTGCCAAGGCCAGCGGTCTAACTCGCGACCAACAGCGCGACGGGGAGCGCCGCCAGGGCGTCGGCGACCGCTAGTCTGGCAGGCTGCGAGCCGCTACCCCGGCATTCCGCACCGCTCAGCGCGCAGGTCCAGCGGGCGGTGTCGAGCGGTGCGGGGACTGCCAGCGCGGTGTCCGCCCAGATGCGGCCGATGGGTGGAACGGCGGGATCGCCCGTGAGCGTGAGGGAAAGCCTCGGGACGATCGTGATGGTGGCTTGCTGCCCCAGCCGACGCGCGAAGGCGAAGACGTGCTTGGCCGCCGCGCCTCTTACCTTCAGCGTCTCGTAATCGCCGCTCCGAAACAACTCCGCCGCGGCTCGCCGGACGCCGAGCGCCCGATGAATGACGTGTAGCTTCAGACGGCCGTCCTCGGGTGTCGCCACCAGCTCCTCCAGGGTACCCTGTCGTTCGCTTCCACCCGCGTCCCAGGCTCTCGACAAGTCGGCCAGCAGTCGGTCGCGCCTGTCGAAGTCGACGGGCCGGCGGTTGTCCGGATCGACCAGCGAGAAGTTCCAAAGCTCATCGCCCTGGTAGGTGTCGGGGGTACCGGGGGCCGTCAGCTGGATCAAGGTTCGCGCCAGAGCGTTCCACAACCCCGGGCGCCCGATATGCCGAACGAGCCCATCCACATCAATCAGGAACCGATCGCTCGCTTCCGGCGCCAATGCGAGATGCACGAATTCGAGTAGCGCCGCCTCGTACTCGGCGTCAGGCTCCACCCAGCTCGTGTGCAGCTTCGCCTCGCGTGCCGCCTTCTCGACATAGGCTGCGATGCGGTCGCGGAACCCGTCGCCGATCGCGGATGCCAGCGGGTCGTTACTCGCTTGGCCGACCTCCGGCAGAGGCCACACTCCCACCAGCGTCTGGTATAGCAGGTACTCCGAGTTGCGACCGGGGATGTAGCGTCGGCCCAGCCGCTTCCTGTGTCGGCGGTTGAGTCGATGCCAGCGACGGATGTGCTCGCTCCAAAGATCCACTACCTCGGACAACACGTCGAGGCGGGCGCGTACGTCGGCGCTCCGCTTGGTGTCGTGGGTGCTCGCAGCCAACATCGCAAGCGGCCAGTTCTCTGCACGGCGCCGGTTCGCGGCGTGCAGCATGGCGGCCGAGTCGAGTAGCGGTGCATCCGGCTCGCCGCCGACCTCGTTGCGTGAGACCAGCGGATACCAGCGGTAAAACGCGGTATCCTCGATCCCCTTCGCGGTGGCCGGTACGCTGATCTGCTGGAAGCGCTGGATGAAAGCGATTCGCGCGGCGGTCGCTTCGCGACTCGCGGCGGACGACGGCGACAGCAGGACGTCGGCCAACAGGTCGAGGGCGGCGGCGTCGGCGCGCCCCTCCGCCCGCGCGCCGGCCAGCGCCTCTTCCAGCACTTCGCGGTCGCTGGTCCGCAGCTCGCCGGTTGTCGGGTCCACGTACGTCCGGTAGACGGGCAGACGGACCAGGACTTCGACGATCGCATCTCGCAAACGATCGACGGTGAGCGCCGCGCTGCCCGGGTTTTGGTGTACCGCGGCATCGAGCTGACGCGCCAGGCGACGCGTCTCGACGACCAGGTGGCGGTCGAGAATCAATCGCTTGCCGCGCTGGGCCACCGCGGCGTACTCCGGAACGCGGCGCGCGAAGCGACGGTAAACCTCGCTCAGGCCGGCGAGCCCGCCGCCGTCGATGAACAGATCCTCGACCGCGCCGATAAAGTCGTAACCGGTGGTCCCGGCGATCGGCCAGGTCGCCGGCAGCTGCTCCCGGCGCGCGAGGATCTTCTCCACGAAGATCGGAAAGTCGGACGTATCACCCGTCGCCCCGCGCTGGG
>JASFTI010000259.1:0-5531 GCA_050053635.1 Gemmatimonadales bacterium | reverse complement strand
GACAGGTCCTGGGGGCAACGCCCGAGGGCCTCTTCGACCACAAGATCATGGTGCCCTTCAACGAGCCGCAGCCCGTGGAGGTCACTTGGGTAGCCCGGGGCAACCACACCATCAACGAACCGGTGGCCCGGGTCCGCCGTGCAGACGGCGAAGAGCAGACCCTCACAATGGTCCGCCGCTGGCCGGTGCGGCGCCCGCTGCCCGACGCCATGCTCAGGCGGCGCCTGGCCGAGCGCCTCTACCCCTCCGAGCCCCTGACCACCACTCAGCGGATCATCGACACCATGTTCCCGGTCGCCCGCGGAGGCACGGCCTGCATCCCCGGACCGTTCGGATCCGGGAAGACGGTGCTCCAGAGCCTCGTCGCCCGCTACACCTCCGTCGACATCGTCATCATCATCGCCTGCGGCGAGCGGGCCGGCGAAGTCGTGGAGACCATTACCGAGTATCCGGAGACGGTGGACCCGCGGACTGGCGGCTCACTGATGGACCGCACGATCATCGTGTGCAACACGTCCTCGATGCCTGTCGCGGCCCGCGAGTCCTCCATCTACACCGGGATCACGATGGGCGAATATTACCGGCAGATGGGCTACAACGTCCTCTGTATCGCCGACTCCACCTCCCGCTGGGCCCAGGCGATTCGCGAGACCTCCGGCCGCATGGAGGAGATCCCGGGTGAGGAAGCGTTCCCGGCCTACCTCGATTCCTCGATCAAGAGCCTCTACGAGCGAGCCGGCGTGATCCAAGGGCCCGATAGCCAGGCGGGGAGTGTCACGCTGATCGGTACCGTTTCGCCGGCCGGCGGTAACTTCGAGGAGCCGGTGACCCAGGCCACCCTCGCCACCGTGAAGACCTTCCTCGGCCTCTCGGCCGACCGGGCGTACAAGCGCTATTATCCCGCCATCGACCCCTTGATGTCATGGTCCCGCTACCTGGAACAGATGGGCGATTGGTACGCCAAAAACCTCTCACCCACCTGGGTCGAAGACGTGAAGGCGGCCCACGAGCTCCTCCATCAAGGCGACGCCATCTACCAGATGATGCAGGTGACCGGCGAGGAGGGGATCACCATGGAGGACTATCTGACCTGGCAGAAGTCGGTCTTCCTCGACATGGTCTTCCTCCAGCAGGACGCCTACGACCCGGTCGACACCTCGATGCCACTCGAGCGCCAGAAGCTGAGCTTCGAGCTGGCGAAGGAGATCGTCGAGGCCGACTACGACATCGACGACCGGGACGAGGCGCGCGACTTCTTCACGCGCTTGATCAGCCTCTACAAGAACTTCAACTACAGCCCGGACGACACCGCCGAATACGACCGCTACATCAAAGAGATTCGCGAGCTGGTCGATTCGAAGCTCCTGAAGCCGGCCGAGGCAGATGAGGAAACTTCTGACTAGCCCCACAGTTCGGCGGTCGCAACCGTTGCACGCTAGTCAGCTCGTAGAGCTACCATCGGATCGACGTGAGTTGCCTTGATCGCCGGCACCGCACAGCTCAGCAGCCCAACGGAAAGCAGGAAGGTTACCGTGGTTACGATCGTCGCGGTGTCTGTGGGGCTCACCCCGTATACTAGATTGGACAAGACTCGAGTGGACCAGAGCACTCCTGTCAAACCGAAGGCCCCACCGATAAATGTCAGCTTCATGCCACGAACCAAGACGTTCCTCAACACTGTGCTCCGGGGCGCACCCAGTGCCATTCGAATGCCTATCTCACGGGAGCGCTGTGTAACGAAGTAGGACATCACACCATACACTCCAGCCGACACCAAGATCAGAGTTACCGACGTAAGGACTCCAACGAGCAGAGTGGAAGACCGACGTCAAGCCATCGCTTCAGTTACGATCTCCTCCATCGTCCTGGCTTGCGAGATCGGCTGGTCGCCCGACACGCTCGAGACTGCGTATCTAATAGGGGCTACGAGACTGTGGGGATCCACCTCGGAACGTATGATCAGATATCTCACCCGATGGAACGACAGCACTGTCGAAGGCGGAGACGATGAGTAAGGCATGTAGATCTCGGCTGCAGGCGGCCGCTCCAGCCCCCACTGACGTACATCGCCGACCACACCGACCACGGTATACCAATGCGGAAGTCCGAAGCTGACACGCTTACCGATAGGCTCCTCTTCAGGCCAGACGATCTGCGCCATCCGTCTATTGATGATGATACCAGCGCTGGCCGGCGCGGTGTCCTGAGGAGTGAAATTGCGACCAGCGACCAGCGGTATCCCCATGCCGCCGAAATACCCCTCGTCAACGATCGAGACTTCTACAAGAGGGCCGCGACCCTCGTCGGTCTCGGCTTCTCGGCCCTCGACGATCACACTTGTGTTCGTGCCACCCCTGAACGGGAGTTTACTCGTCACGCCGACCCGGCGTACGCCGGGCAGAGCAGAGATTCGCTCCCTGACCTCATCAAAGAACTCACGGACCCGCGGCAACTCGGCAAACCTGGGACTGCTCAGTGAGATTCCGACGGTCAGGACCCCTTGGACTCGGCATTGCCGCAAGCACTGTGATCTTCAGCTTCGTCGACGGCGTGTTGCTTCGCCCCCTGCCGTATCGCTCGCCTCGACAACTGTTGTTCGTGTGGGACCGCCTCGAGTGGGTGGACATACCTCGCGCATGGGTGACGCCTCCTCAGGTGGCCGATCTTCGAGACGAAACCACGCTGTTTGAGGGCTTCGCCGCGCTTCGAACCAGCACCACGGAGCTCACAGGTACGGCCGAGCCAGAACAACTCGAGACCGGGCTCGCCTCGGCGAATCTGTTCAGCCTTCTCGGCATCAGCACTGCGTTGGGAAGGGCGTTCGTGCCGGGAGACGATGAGCCAGGCGCACCCAACGTGGTCGTCCTGAGTGACGGGTTCTGGCGGCGGCGGTTCGGGAGTGATCCCACTGTCATTGGCCGGAGTCTCAAGCTGGGCGGCCGTCCGACGACCATCGTCGGTGTCCTGCCGCCGGGCTTCGATTTCCTGGTGCATTCGAGCCTAGGCAGCATGCGGCACGACCAGTACGGCCTGAGAATCGTCTATCTACCGTACGCGGCCGAACGGTTGGCGACGCCTTTCCGCCGTCTCGAGAACGCTTGGCCGTAGGACTCGGCGAGCTCGCCGTCTCTAGAACACCGATCAGCCTTCGCAGTCCCAGGGGCGCGCGGCGAGGTGTGGGGCCGTCGTGAAGCGCAGGGGCCACGGTTGCCGCCCCAGACGGCCCAGCCTAGAGTGCAGCCATGATCACTCGAGCGCCCGTGCGGATCGATTTCGCCGGCGGCTGGACCGACGTACCGCCGTATTCAACACGCCACGGCGGCGCGGTGGTCAATGCAGCGGTCGCATCCCACGTTATCGTCTCCCTTCACAAGCGCGCCGCCGGCATCCGTCTCAGCTCCGTCGACCTAGGTCAGTCGCTCCAGGTCGCGTCGACCCGCGAGCTGGTCTATGATGGAAAGCTCGATCTGATCAAGGCCGCGGTGAGGCGCAGCGGTTTAGACGCGGGCTGGGAGGTCAGCACTCGCAGTACGGTGCCGGTCGGCAGCGGCCTCGGTGCTTCCGGCGCCCTTGGCGTGGCCCTGGTCACAGCGGTCCATGCGGCGGCCGGCGCGCCGCCGAAGCCCGAGTCGGTGGCGGAGATGGCCCACCTACTGGAGACCGAGGACCTGAAGGTGCCCGGGGGCAAACAGGACCAATACGCCTCCGCGCTGGGCGGCTTTCTGTTTCTCGAGTTCCGGGACCCCGAGGTGACCGCCACGCGACTGAAGCTCGAGCCCGGTTTCCTGCGCGAACTCGAGTCGCGGCTTGTCCTCTGCCACACGGGCACTTCGCGTATCTCGGGAAATATGATCGCGCGCGTGATGCGCGGGTTCGAGTCGGGCGAGCGGAAGATCGTAGAGGCTCTCGACGGCATGCACGACGCCGCCATCGCCGCCCGTGACGCGCTGGCTGCGGCCGACATCGACGCACTGGCGGAAGTTGTGGAAGCGAACTGGCGGAATCAGCAGGCGCTGGACGCCGGGCAAACGACCGCGGCGATGGAGCGGATCGAGGCCGCGGCCAAGGCGGCCGGTGCCATCGGCAGCAAGGCGTGCGGGGCGGGCGCCGGCGGCTGCATGCTCTTCCTCGTGGCCCCCGACGCGGCCGAGGGAGTGAAGACGGCGGTGCAAGCCGCCGGCGGAACACTCTTGCCGTTTAGCTTCGACTTCGAAGGCGTGAGATTCGACGTGGACATCGCCGTTTGACCCCTTCAACCGCGAAAAAGACTTGCCATGCGCCCGTTACCTAGCACTATGATCTTGGTGATCGCTGCGCTCGTCGTGCCCTGGACGAGGTCCGCCGCCCAGACCGCGCGTATCTCGGAAGAAACGCGCGTCATAACGACCTATCCGTTCTCCGAGCCGAATCCGGTACCGATCCTGACCCGCGATGCCCGGTTGTATCCCTACCATTCCTTCGAGGGATACGCGAAGGACGGGATCCCGCGTGAGTGGAAGGTCGTTCACCTCGAAAACGATCTGATCGAAGTCTTCGTGCTCCCCGAGGTAGGCGGAAAGGTGTGGGGCGCCGTGGTCAAGACCACGGGCCACGAGTTCATCTACCGTAACGAAGTGCTGAAGTTTAGGAACATCGCACTCCGAGGTCCGTGGACATCGGGCGGGATCGAGTTCAACTTTGGCGTGATCGGCCACACGCCTTCTACGGCAACGCCCGTCGACTACGTGCTGCGCGAGAACCCCGATGGGAGTGTGAGTTGCTTCGTCGGGACGATGGACCTGCCGTCCCGCACCCACTGGCGCGTCGAAATCCGCCTGCCCGCCGACCGCGCCTACTTCGAGACCAATGTCCTCTGGTACAATCCGACTCCCCTCGAGCAACCCTACTACAATTGGATGACGGCGGCGGCGTTCGCCCGCGACGACCTCGAGATGTCGATACCCGGTAACGCGTTTCTGACGCACTCGGGCGCGCGACGGGACTGGCCCGTAGACCCCGCCGGCCGCTACTTGCCCGCCTACGCCAACAACAGGTTTGGCATACACAAGTCCTACCACGTCGTCGGCGAACTGAACGATTTCTTCGGCGGCTACTATCACGACGACGATTACGGCTTCGGACATTGGTCGCGCTACGAAGAGATGCCGGGTCAAAAACTCTGGCTCTGGGCGCTCTCCCGTGCGGGAGGCGTATGGGAGGAGCTGCTCACCGACAGCGACGGGCAGTACATCGAGTTCCAGGCGGGACGACTGTTCGTGCAGTATTCACCCGGAACCGACGTGAACCCGGTTACGCAGGTCGGGTTCGAGCCCGGCGCCACCGACCGTTGGTCTGAGATCTGGTTCCCCCTGGAGGGAATCGGCGGTCTGACCGACGCCTCCCGGGAGGGGGCCATGTTCGTGAGCCGCGAAGACGCGAAGTTGATCGTGAGGATCAACGCGTTCGGAGAGCTGACCGACACCCTGCGTGTGTCGTCAGCGGGCCGACTGTTGGTCGCGGTTCCGATCGTTTTCTCCCCGCTCGAGCCTGTG
>JASFTI010000258.1:0-5539 GCA_050053635.1 Gemmatimonadales bacterium | reverse complement strand
ATCAGCCAGGCGGTTTCCGATTCCTCGTCTTGGAAGGCGTAGGCTTCGACCGCGAATCGTGAGTCGCGATCCGCTTCGATCTGCTTGCGGAACAGCTCGGGATTCTCGCGCAGAAGTCGCCGCGCCGCCTCGAATATCTGGCGGCTGCATCGCCAGTTGCGGTCCAGCAGGATCTCCCGCTCGATCCCGAAGTCATTCTTGAAGCGCCAGAGGATGCGAGGATCGGACCCGCGCCAGGAAAAGATGGACTGCTCGTCATCGCCCACCGCGAAGATGTTGCGGTGACCCGCTGCCAGTCGCTTGAGGATCGAGTATTGGGTCGCGTCCAGGTCCTGGAATTCGTCCACCAGTATGTAGTCCCAGCGCGAGGCGACATCGTCGGCGATCGCCGGCTCGTTTCTGAACAGCTCGTCGGTGAGCGCGATGATGTCGTCGAAGTCGACGAGGTTCTTCTCGCGCAGCAAAGAGATGTAACTGTCGAACAGGGCGTCATCGCCTTCGGTAAGCTGGTAGCCCTGGAGCCGATGGCGGCCGAACAGAGTGAGCAGCGATGCTCGCCGCCCCTCGGGGTAGACGCCCAACCGCCGGAGCATCAGCTGCTGGTAATGCTCGTCCGCCACCCCGAAACCGCGTCGTAGGCCGATCTCCTTGGCCTGCTCGCGGATTATGCCCAGGCACAGGGCGTGGAGTGTCCCGCGCGCAATGGCGTCGGTTCGCGCGCCCAGCGTTTGGTGCAGCCGCGCAGTCACTTCCTCGGCCGCTTTGTTGGTGAAAGTCACCGCGCAGATGCGCGCGGGGTCGAACCCTTGCTCCTCGATCAGGTGCTCGATCCGGTGGATGAGACAGAATGTCTTACCGGCACCGGGTCCGGCGAGCACCAGCGTCGGGCCCAGCGGCGCCTCGATGGCGTCCCGCTGCTTGGGGAACGGCTGGAACTCTCTCGCTCTTGACGTCATGCGCGCGCCCGCCCAAACTCATCCCTGCTCGGGTCAGCTCTGCCTTCCAGACCCATACGTGGAGGTTCCGCTATGGCTGCCATCAAGGTCTACACTACGCCGACTTGACCGTACTGCAAGCTGGCCAAGGATTGGCTGGAAGAACACGGGTGCGAGTTCGAGGAAGCGGATATCACCAAAGACGTTTTCCAGCTGCGGGAATGGCGCGGCCTGACCGGCGGCGTCGGTGTGCCGGTTGTCGCCCACGGCAAGGATTTCGTCATCGGGTTCAACCCCGAGCGGCTGGAGATGATGCTCGACTGCTGCAAGCACACGACCGAGGTCGACCTACCCGGTGAGGAAGGGTAGGTAGGGTTCAGCATCCGATTATCAACAGGCCGCAGGGCTCGTACGACCCCGCAGCCGATGTGCTGGCTGCGGGGTCGCAGTGGTGCTGGAAGCGATGCCTACCTGTTGCCCTCGGTCTCAGTCGTCCGGTACTCGAACGCTCGGTTCGGGTAGGGCGGCGGCGGCGGCACCGCGCGCGGGTCGTCTTCGATTTTCTCGAGCAGATACTGGATCGCTGTGTCGAGCTGCGCGTCGGAACCGTTGAAAGTAGCGTGTGGCAGGTTGTCCACTACGATATCCGGCACCACGCCGATCTGCTCGATCAGCCATTCACCTTCCGGGCCGTACACACCCGTCATCGGAGCCCTAGCCAGACCGCCGTCGCTCAGCCGGTTCCTCGAGCTCAGCCAGATCTCGCCGCCCCAGGTGCGCATTCCGATCACCGCGCCCAGGCCGAGGCGGCGGAACCCTTCGGCGAACGCCTCGCCGTCCGACGCCGTGTTCTGGTCCACCAGCACCACCATGTGGCCGCGGAAGGCGTAGTGCATGTTCCAGGTCGGTTGGCCGACCCGGCCCTTCCAGTACATCCAGGCTTGCCGCATCAGCTTCTCGAGTATGAAGGCGTCGATGTTGCCGCCCCAGTTGTTGCGCACGTCGATGATCAGCCCCTGCCGGTTGAAGACCGGGTAGAACTCGCGGTACCACTTCGTGATGTCGCCCCAACCCATGGCCCGCAGGTGGACGTAGCCGATCTTGCCCGCGCCTCTCTCCTCGACGATCTGGCGGCGCGTGTACTCCCAATCGCTATACCTCAGGTTGAAATCGCCCATGGTCGGAACGACGATCAGGTCGCGGGAAATCCCAGCCCGCTCCGCGCCGCCGCCGCCCGACCGCACGGTGAGCAGTACCTGGCGGCCCTGCTGGTTGCGGAGCAGTGCGCCGATATCCGGCACCTCCATTGTCCCGACCCCGTTCACCGCTTCGATCACGTCGCCGGCGTGGACGTCGAGGGTCGGGTCGGCCAGCGGCGCCATCTCGTCGGGGTAGTCGGGTTCCGATCGGTAGATGTAGTCGATGCGATAACCGCCGGCCTCGGGGTCGCGGCACAGCCGGGCCCCCAGCGTCGGCACCTGAATGTTATCATCACCGCGCCGCAGGTCGCCGCCGCGCACGCTGGTGTGCAGCGCCGACAGTTCGCCCACTGCGCGCCCGATCAGGTCCGACAGTTCGTCGCGCGTGGTCACCCGGTCGACCAGTGGCAGGTACTTTTCCAGCACCGTGTTCCAATCGACACCGTGCATGTTGGGATCGTAGAAGTAGTCACGCTCCAACCGCCAAGCATCGATAAAGATCTGGCGCCAGTCCTCGCGCACGTCGATGGGGAACGTCCAGCCGCCCAGATCGACTCGCTGCTCCCCCAGGTTGCCGACCGGCGACGGCCTGGCATCGATAACGTACAGGTTGTTGCCCTTGCGCAGCAGGATCTTCTTTCCGTCCAGCGATAGCTCGAAACTTCGGACATCCTCGACCACCGTCGTTGCCTCGATATCCTTGTTGCCAATCTCGCGGCCCATCAGGTGCGAGTCGGCGCCGGGCCCCGAGTCAAGGGCTCGCCAGAACAGCGCGTCATCCGTGACGTACAGCCGGCTGTAGTTGCCGGCCTCCACCGGGACCTGCTTCACCCGGCGCTGCAAACCGTTCAGATCGATATCGATCGGCTCGACTCCCTCCGACTCGTCCTCGGAATCCCTACCACCTCGGTCGCCCCCGTTGTCATCAGCGGCACGGCTCAACTCGTCGTCCGGCTTGAACGGAGAACGCAGGCCTTTGCGCAGCGCCACATGGAAGATCTCGATCGACTTGTCGAAGTACGGCTCCGGCTGGCGCGAGCCCCAGGGGCTCCCCACCAACGAGCGTAGGTTGCGGTCGGACAGGAAATAGATGAATTCGCCGTTCGGGTCCCAGGCGACGCTGAAGCTGTTGACGCGATCGCTGGTCAGCGCTGCAGTCGTCCCGTCTTCCACGCCGTACAACTTGATCTGGCGAAAGCTGTTCATCGCGACTGTGGTGAAGGCCAGCCAGCGGCTATCCGGCGACCAGGCCAAATCACCGATGCCCTCCCGGTTCTCGGAGATTCTCCGACTTTCGCCCGTCGCGACGTTGAGCACCCACAGGTCGCTGTTGTTGTCGTCGTAGGCGATCCACTCCGCGTTCGGCGACGGGTATCCCTGGAAGCGCAGGATCGTGCCGTCGTCGGTGAGCGGTTCGTCGTCGCCGACACCGTTGGCCGGGATCTTGACGAACTCCAGCTCGCCCGTCTCATCCGAGAGTCCCAGGAGGGTCTCGCCGTCCGGCATGAACACGACGTCGCGGTATCGGACTCCCTCTTTGCGCGAGGCCCGCACCAGTCGTCCCTGTTCCGCCGGGGCCACGAACACGCGGCCGCGGGCGGTGAGCACGACGCTCGTCCCTTCGGGGTGAATGTGCGCCGACGTCAGGTAGTCCATCGGATCGTCGACCCACTTCTCGCGCAGCTGGTCGAAGTCCGATGCGAGGGTGATAGGGAGTAGCTGCGTATCGTCGCTCGCGATGTCGTAGAGCCAGAGGTCGGCGCCCAGCTGATAGGCGATCCGCCCCTGCGACAACGACGGGTTCTTCACATCCCAACCGCTATGCCGGGTATGCTGGCGCAGGTCTCCGCCAGCTTCATCGATCGACCAGACGTTCATCGTGCCGTCGCGGTCGCTGACGAAGTAAACGCGGCCACGCCACCACATCGGCGAGTGGCTCTCACCGTTGTGGTCGCCGGTCAGCTCGACGGCTTCTACGGCGCCCTCCTCGAACTTCCAAACGTCGCGCGCCGTGCCGCCAGTGTACCGTTTGGTGACGTTGCCGTGGAAAGCCGGGCGAACGAAGAAGAGCCGCGTGCCCCCATCGTCGTAGGTCGCCTCACTGGCGTCGGCCAGCGGGATCAGCGACCGCGTCCCGTCCTCCAGGTTCAGGATCACGAGCCGCGGCTTCGGCAGGCCGGAGTAGTGTCTCGTCGTGTAGACCAGCCGACCGTCGGGCGTCCAGGCCGTGGCTATCGAGCCCTCGGCCTCGTACGTCCGCCGCACCGGAACGCCGCCCGCCAGCGGCATCGTGTAGAGCTCCGCCGGACCCTCGTAGCGTGCTGTGAAGGCCAGCGTCCTTCCATCGCGTGAGATTACAGGGTCCGTCTCCTCCGAGTGATGTGTGGTGAGTCGGCGGGCCACGCCGCCCGCCGCAGACACCTTCCACAAGTCGCCCTCCGCGGCGAAGACGACTGTGTCGCCGTGCAGGGCCGGGTAGCGGTAGTAGCCCAGGGTCGGCGCCTGCCGGGCCTCGTTTGTCGTCTGGGCCAGGGCGGCGCCTCGGCCGTTGAACGGCGCCAGGACCGCTGTGAGGACGATGGCCGCTGCGACTATACGCGCGGAATAACGCATGCTGACACCTCTCATCTGTGTGACTGAGCCGGAAGATCAGATAGCCTGTGGCCCCAGACCTCCCGTCGCAAGGGTGAGCGGCTCGCTACCCACCGCGGGCAGTTACCAAAAGGGCCTCGATGCATTAGAATTGCGGGGTCTCCCAGGAATTAGTAATTCCTTTTGATTGTGGCAATCCGTCCCAGCCAGGAGAAGGGGTCGTGCTTATGACTGCTGTCAAAACGGATACCGCCAAGAAGCCCCAGTTGGCCACGCTGCCTGGCGACGATGTGCGGCAGATCATGTGGCGCTTCGCCGAGCGATACGACCTGCAGATGCTGGTCCAGTCGGCCCGGGCGGTCGCCCGTGGGCCGGTGGCGCGGCTGGTCGCCCAGGGCGCGCGAAACACGCACGAGTGGACGGAAGAGAAGAATTCGCTGCTCGAAGCGTACGACGCGGCGGGTATCACGTCGGTCATCCTCGAGCCCGAGTACGGCGGCTTCATCGCGGGTCCCAAGAATCTGGCGTTGGCGCTGGCGGCGTTCGAGTTGGCCTGGGTAGACGGCGGTGCGGCCACCGGCGCGATGGCGGGCCACTTGGGTCTCTCGCCGATCCACGAGCGGGGTACGGCGGAGCAGAAGGAGGAGTACATGCGGCGCTTTTCACCGCCGCAGCCGGGCGAGGAGCGAACGATCGAGCGTAGCGCCTTCGCCCTGACCGAGCCTATCCCCTACGTGGGCGTCGACACCGGCGTGCTGGGTGGCAAGGTCAGCGTCAAGCAGTGGAAGGAGGGAGAGGAACCGATCCTCCACG
>JASFTI010000257.1:0-5546 GCA_050053635.1 Gemmatimonadales bacterium | reverse complement strand
GTCGGTGAGATCCTCCACTCCCTCAGGCGGCAGAGCCTCGAAGTAGTAAAGGCACTCCCGGCGCCTCAGGCTGCCGACCGTCTCAGCCGACTTCATCTCCCGATCGAGAAGGTCGCGGCCACGCTGAATCAAGATCAGCCGGGCAGACCCCGAGGTACCGCTCTTGCGTCCGGTCCGTGTGCGGATGGCTGCGGAGATCGAAGTGAACGCACCCATTTTCCAGACCCCTTATTCATCGGCGGCCGATGGCCACCAGCATTTCCTCGACCCCGGTGAACTTGGTTCGCGGCCGACCCTGCTCCCTACCCTTCGCATCCTCCAGCTCCTGGATACGCTTCCAGTCGGACCAGCAGAAGAAGTGCGGCTGAGCGCGGCGCACCGATTCCTCCGCCGACGCTCGGTCGGGAGCCTCGGGGCTCAGGATCGCGCCGACGCTCAGGTCCTCCAGCATGCACTCGACGGTCTCGGCGGCACACGGCTTGTTGGTGCCGATGACCCCTGAAGCCCCTCGCTTGATCCAACCGGCAACGTAGATACCAGACAGCGGCTGATCCGTCTCCGGATCGATGACGCGTCCCTTCTGATTGGGGACCACGCCCCAGCGGTCGTGGAAGGGCAGGTCGGCCAGTGGCACGCCCAGGTAGCCGACCGAGCGGAAGACCAGCTCGACCGGCAGCTCTTCGTACTCGTCGGTCGCTTTCGGGCGAAGCGATCCATCGTCGCTCGCGTAGAGCTCGTTCTTGACCAGTTTCATACCGGTCACACGGCCGCTTTCGTCGCCGTAGAGCTCGACCGGGGATGTCAGGAATCTCAGCGTCAACCTCTTCGGCTTGGCGGTGGCAGGTCGGTCGACGAAGCTCTGCAGGATCTCGATCTTCTTGGCCGCGCTCTTGTCGGCGCTCTCCTCCAGCTCCTTGCGACTCAGCGGATCGAGTTCGACCTCGTCGGCCAGCACTGTGATATCGGCGCCCGCCATCTCACCAAGTTCCTTGATCTCCGGGTTGGTGAACTTGGCCTGAACCGGTCCGCGGCGGCCAAGGATGTAGACCTCTTTGACATTGCTCTGCGCGAGCGCTTCCGCCGCGTAGTCGGCGATGTCGGTCGTCGCCAGTTCTTCGGGCGTGCGACAGAGAATGCGCGCCACGTCGACGGCGACATTGCCGACGCCCACGACTGCAGCACGCTCGACCGAGAGATCGAAGTCGTAGTCCCGGTAGTCGGGGTGCCCGTTGTACCAGGCGACAAACTCCGTCGCCGGGTGACTTCGCTCCAGGTCCTCGCCGGGGATGTTCATTCGGCGGTCGGTCTGCGCACCGGTCGTGTAGCAGATCTGATGGTAGTGCCGCCTCAGGTCGTTCAGCGTGAGGTGCGTACCGATGTCGACGTTGCCGAAGAAGCGGAAGTTGGGGTTTTCCGCCGTCTTCGCGAATACGCGGGCGACGTTCTTGATCTTCTCGTGGTCCGGCGCCACGCCGAACCTGACGAGCCCGAACGGCGTCGGTAGCCGGTCGAACATGTCGACCTGAACCACGATATCTTTCTGCTTCAGTAGTTTCTCAGCGGCATAGAATCCGGCGGGGCCGGACCCGACTATCGCTACCCTCAGCGGCTGGGTACCTGTACCCGGTCGCGTCATCCGTTTCCATCCTTTTCCTTGCTCTTCTTGGCTATTTGGGCGCGTCGGCCATGGGATAACACAGTATATCATAGGCAACGTCGGCGGGTCCGGCGACCCGTGGCCCGGCCAACGGTGAGATGGGCTGTCGGGCCCATGGCGCGACGGCTAGCTTGCAGCCGTGACCTCACAAAGGGAGCGCAAGCCGATGAAACGAACGTTTCTTGCCGTCACGGTGCTATCTGTCGCTGCCACACTCGTCATGCCCACTAACCCCGTTCGGGCCCAGGAGCGCCCGCTCGGCACGCTGCGCGGGCAAGCGGAGATCCAGCAGGGTTGGCTGCAGCTGCGCCTCGAGCGCGTGCTGCCGCGTCTGATGAGGGAGCACGGTGTGGACATGTGGATCATTCCGATGCGGGAGTACAACGAGGATCCCGTCTTCGTCGGCCTCGTGTCGCCCACCACGTTTGCGGCCCGCCGCCGCACCATCTACATCTTCTGCGACCGCGGACCCGAGGAGGGCGTCGAGCTTATCGCCATCGGCGGCAACTCACAGGGCGGCCTCTACCGCGTCGTCCGCGACCCGGACGCCGCGACCGGCGCGGCGGCGGGCCAAGAGCGCCGGGCCGAGCCCTTCGGGCCGGATCAGTGGAATCTGCTTCCCCCCATCGTCGAGGCGTGCGCTCCCCAGACCATCGCCGTCAACATCTCGCAAACCTTCGCCTTTTCCGATGGTCTGAGTGCCGGCGAGTGGGAGCAGATGCGTACCGCGATACCGGAGCCGTACCGGGATCGAGTGGTGCGGCGCGAACGGCTGGCTCTCGACTACATCTCCGAGCGCCTGCCCGAGATGCTGCCGACCTTCATCGAGATGACGGAGATCGCACACGAGATTATCGCCACGGCGTTCTCGAGCCAGGTCATCACTCCCGGCATCACGCGTAGCGAAGATGTCAGATGGTGGATGCGCCAGCGGTTGAACGACCTGGGGCTCGACACCTGGTTCCACGCCTCGGTGGAAGTCCAGCGCCGCGGCGGCGTCGAGTCCTCCAATCCGGTGATTATGCACGGCGATGTCCTGCACTGCGACTTCGGCGTCACCGCGCTGGGCCTCAACACCGACACCCAGCACATGGGCTACGTGCTGCGTCCCGGCGAAACCGATGCGCCCCCTGGGCTCAAGCAGGCACTTGCCGCCGGCAACCGGCTCCAGGACATCGTGATGGAGGAGATGCAACCGGGCCGCACCGGTAACGAGGTGCTGCGCAGGGCGCTGGCGCGGATGCGGGACGCCGGCATCGACGGCACCGTCTACAGCCATCCCGTGGGCGACCACGGCCACGGCGCCGGCCCGCTGATCGGGCTCTGGGACCGCCAAGAGGGCGTGCCCGGCCGCGGCGACGTACCGATCCGGCCGAACACCTGGTACTCGATCGAACTGCAGGCCACCTCGCCGGTGCCGGAGTGGGACGGCCAGCAGGTGCGCATGGCACTGGAGGAGGATGCCTACATCGACGGCGACGGCGAGCGCCACTGGGTGCTGAGCCGCCAGGAACACTTCCACCTCGTTCGCTAGAAGGCCTGGAGCTGCCTGCGCCGCCGACGCACCCTGCCTTCACAGAGCGTGAGCGTCCGGCCAGCCAGCCGGCTGCTAGCTGGCCAGCGCTCGCGCAGCTATCTTGCCTGCCGTGTGGGGCCGGGCGGCCGCTGCCCAACCTGAGGTCTAGCACCTTGGGAGGCTCGGCCCCAACGAGGAGTGTCCAATGTGTGGCGTGGCGCTGGCGCCCATATCCATTGTGGTGGCCTGTGCCTCTGCACCTGTTCCAACTCATGCGGGCCCACACGCAGACGGGTACGAGCAGGCCCCAGTCCCTGCTGACAGCACACAGGCGAAGAGCATATGCTTCCGGGGTCGACCTCAGGCGTACTGCCGCTCGTTCATTCTGACACAGGCACGCTTCCAGATTCGACCGCGGCCGGAGACGGCCACCCCGACAAGATGCTACCTTACGGCAGATGTGGTGGATGTAGAATTTCTCCGCGAGGGACGCTTTTGGACTTAACATCTTCGGAGGCCAGGAGTTCGGTTTTGAGGAAACGCAGTATGGCCTGCGGGGGAGGTACCGCCGCTGGCTTGGGGCGACTACGAGCATAGACGTTTCAATCGGCGCGGTATTTGGCACGGCGGCCGCTATCGGGTCACCGGGATTCAGCGGGGTGCTGGACTTCAACGTCTCTGATCTTGGTGAACGTAGGGGTGGACTACGTTAACGCATCGAGGTGTGCGCTCGCGGCTCATCGGATGGATGAAGTTTGCCCGGACGAATACGGTGGGCGAAGCTACATCGGTATGCACATGCAGATCAGAACTTCCTCTGGCAAGCTGTTGTTCGGCCTAGTTGGCGTGCGGTCCCACGACTGCCATAGTGAGGGTGATCCCTATGGAATCGAAGCTCCCTGAGGCCGCACGTCTGATCCAGGAAGCCCTGTCGGGCCCACCCGGCCTCACCGAGCTAAGGACAGAATCGGGCCACACTGTACAGATCGAACGCGATCCGGAGCCGGGCATCCAGCTACGTCTGGTCTTTCCCGGCACCCAGGAGAGACACGACCCCTGGACCGCCCTCGCTGTTCGCCCGGTGGCTGAGCGACCGGAGTCGTATCCAGCCAGCGTACCGTTTCTGCCGGGCGTAGAGACGATCGTCGTTGTCTTCGGCGAAATCGTCAACGTCATCTGGCACCCGTCGGGTGCCGCGGGTCAGGTACCGGACATCGAGCCCGATGAGAAACTCGAAGAGCTGGAACGGCAACTGAAGTCCGCCCGCGAGGCCGCGGCAGGAGCCGACCCCGAGTCACGGCCCGAGGCCTGCTTGAACTTCAGGGCGATCATCGATTCCCTCGGCCCGGAGTTGCGGGAGAAGCTGGAGCAGGTATGGCAGCACATGCAGCCCGATCCCGAGGTCATGTATCAACTGGAACGAACATTCGAGGACGCGGTGGCCGCGAGCACTGAAGAAGGCTGGCGTCTGGCGGACCGGAACGAAACGGAGACGCCGGTGCGCGCCCTGAGCGCCCGATTCGAGCGTGACGCCTACTCCCGGCGACTTTTCATGATGGCGCTCAGCCGCAGCGTGATGTTGATGCAGCATCCACAGAAGTCCGAGGCTACCTGAACGCTACTGATGGTGGTGGATCGAATGGGACAACCTGACGATGCCGACCCAGCCGGCGCACTTTCCGCTGCCCGGCGACGCCGCTCGCCTGGGATGCCCGCGCTGCCGCGAGCCGATGCGCCCCGAGTGGCACCGCAGCATAGAGATCGACCGCTGCCCAGCCTGCGGCGACCTGTGGTTCGATAGGACCGAACTCACCACCTACGTTGCCGACAAGACACCGGGTCTCGGAAAAGTGAAACTCGGCTCGCCGCGCAAGGAGCGCGCCGCGCCCGAGATGTCCCTGACGTGTCCGCGCTGTGAGGCACCGTCACTGGAACCATACGAATGGGACGGCCACCGGTTCAGCCGCTGCGAGAGCTGCTCGGGTGTGCGTCTGGGAAGCACCGCGCTCGACGGCATTGTAGCCGACATCGAGCAACGGTTACGGCGTGAGAAGGGATCCGCTTCACCGAGCGAGATTCTCTTCTGGCTGCTCTTCGTCGCCCGCTGACCTGCAGACCCGGTCCATATCCCCACCTCCCGGCGGAGAGCGGGCCGATCTACGGGAGGGTCTTTCGCGGTGGCCTGTTCTTCTCCAAAGTCATGGATCGTACACGCGCGGGCCGGCGGCCGGGAGCGCCGGATCTAACCACAAGAGGGGAGGCCTCGGATGCCCAGCGGAATTACACGTCGACTTTTCTTTCAGCGGAGTTTCCTAGCGGGCGCTGGCGCTTTGTTGTGGCAGCGGATCAACCCGTTCGCGAGCGGCGGATCCG
>JASFTI010000256.1:0-5553 GCA_050053635.1 Gemmatimonadales bacterium | reverse complement strand
TCTTCTCGCCGTTCAGCAGATCGGAGGGCGTGGACCCGGTGCGCACACCATCTCGCGATCAGGGGCAGCGACGACCTGACGGGGGACCTCTACACCCTTGCGCTCCGCTCTTTCAGAGGCGCGAGCGAGCAGGCGAGGCGCGGCGGTCACCTTCGGCGCACGCGAGCGGTGAAGCGAGGTCCAAGGTGGACCCCCGCGGGACCCCGGGCCGACCACGCCCCGGGATCCCCAATCTCGGCAACTAGCTAGTTGGTCGCGCCCTCCGCGGGCCAGTACGACAGGTCGGCCCGGTAGGCGGCGTTGCCGTGCTCCCAACGGCTGACCACCGCGCCCAGCCGCTCGTTCAGCTCCTGCCAGCGCGCGCCCATGCTCTTCTCCTCGATCAGCTTCTCGAGGTTGTTCACCCCGTAATACGCCGACAGGTCGTCGATGAAGGTCGCGTAGACGACGCGGCCCGTGTCACCGAAGTGGACCTGGTGCCCGGTGTAGGGATACGGGTAGTCGATCTCGGCGAAGAACGCGGCCCACTCCTTGTTCAGCGCCTCGAACTTCTCCTGCACGCCGGGCTTCACCCACATGATGTCCGAGTGGACGGCCGTCATGGTCGTGGGATCGAAGCCCTCGACCTCGTAGCTCCAATCGGCTTTCTCCTCGGCGATCTCTTGCGATGTGACCATGAAGTCCATCGTCTCGAAACTCGCCATCGCCTCCTGCATCATCGCCTCGCCTTCGGTGCCCACGAACGAGCGCACGAACTGCATCGGGTCATCGAAGTAAGCGAAGTCAGGCACGGGATAGACCAGCGTGTACTGCGACCCGTCCTGCAAAAACGCCCAGCGGTACGGCGTGCCCGCCTTGCCGGCGGCCTCGACCAACTGCCTGACCGCCGCCTCGAACTTCGGCGCGTCGGCCGGGTCGACCGCGAACGTGGACACCTCGAGCAGCTGACCGCGCTCGGACTCCTGGCCTTCCTGCGCCAGCGCTGTCGGCGACACGGCCACCGCAAAGGCCAGGGCAAATGATAGGATACGACCGGTCATGGGGCCTCCCAGTTCAAATGTGAATGAGAAACGAGGGCTGAAAACTGGTCCGAATGTAGTGATTATCCAGGCGATTATCTGCCGGGTAACGCGGGCCGGGCGCGCCGGGTTCCAGCGCCGCGGCCAGTGTAGCCTGGCCCACGGTTCGAGTTTCGCCGCACCTCTTGCCTCGGCCGGGCCTTCACCTTAATGATGCGCCGCCCCACGAGATCAGCGGCCGGCGGAGGCCCGACCAGGAGGTGAAGTTGCCCAAGAAAGTCCCGACGGCGAAGCGCCGTTTCAAAGGAACGAGCGGGCGCGAGTGGGAAGCGGAGATCTGCCTGCACTCGGGCGACAATGACCAATCGCCGAACTTGCTGGTCATCTTCCGCGACCCGGTCCGGGTCGAGCCGGACCGCTACAACACGCTGCCCGCCGGCTCGCCGAAGGTGCCGAAAGAGGCGGCGAAGGTGATGAGCGACGACGACCTGCGGGCGCTGCTCCGGCGTTCCGTACAGATGAAGCGAGCCTAGAGGCGGAGGGCGCGATGCGGCGAACGTTTATGGACGATCGGTTCGACGAGTGGGAGGCCTTCGTCAGCGGCGGCCAGCCGGGCGGTTCGCGGGCGGCGCGCATCCTGTTCAACTGCATCTCGACGCCGGCGCGCCGGCCGCGCTACGTCGTCCATGCCAGCGGCGACCCGGCCGAGGCGGAGCGCGAGCTTCATAATATGGACGAGGCCGGCGTGATCGAGCTGTTCAACAGCTCTGCGGAGCTGGACTAGTAGCCCGCCCCGTCCCATGGACATCCTGATCATCGGCGGCACCCGCTTCGTCGGCCATTACACGGCGCTGGCCCTCCACGAAGCCGGTCACGACGTCTGCGTCTTCACGCGCGGCAAGCACGAGATCGAGCTGCCGGACGCGATCCGTCACATCAAAGGCGATCGGAAGAACGACGCCGACCTGACCGCCGCGGCCACCGCCGCCGACTGGGACGTCGTCTGGGACAACATGAGCTACACCGGCGACGACGCCCGCGCCGCCGTCCGCATCTTCCGCGACCGTACCGGCCTCTTCATCCACACCAGCACGCTCGCCGTCTACAGCGTCTGCGAGGGGATCACGAGCCCCTACCGCGAGGAGGACTTCGCGCGCGGCCGCCCACTGACCGATCGGCTGGGAATGTACCCCTACGACTACGGGATCGCGCGGCGCGACGGCGAACAGGTGCTGCAGGCCGCGCACGCCGAGTTCGGCTTCCCCTTCGTCAGCATCAGGCTGCCCGCCGTGCTCGGCCCGCGCGACTATAGCCTGCGCTCCTGGTCGTACTGGCGTCGTATTATAGAGGACCGGCGGCTCATCCTACCGGACAACGGGATCGAGATGCACCGCTCGGTCTACTCGGGCGATGTGGTGCAGGCGATCCTGGCGATCGTCGAGCGGGGCCCCGAGCTGGCGGGTCGCGCCTACAACCTGGGCGGCCGCGAGATCGTGAGCCTACGCGGGTTCGTCGAGGACTCGGCGCGGATCCTGAAGACGGACGTCGAGATTATCGACATCCCGCGCTCGGTCATCGCCAAGGCGGGCATCGATCCCGATGCGCTCTCGCCGTACACCACCTGGGGCAACCACATCCAGGCGATCGCCACGGCACAGCACGACCTCGAGTTCCGGCCCACCCCGATGGAGGAGTGGCTGGCGCCGACGATCGAGTGGCACCTCGAGCACCGGCGCGACGCCGAGCCGCCCGGCTGGGAGCTGCGCGAGCAGGAGGCCGATCTGGCCGAGCGCTGGCAGACCTTCTTCAGCGGTCTCGGCTGAGCTGAGCCAGGAGCCGCAGCGCCGACTCGACCCGCGGACTTAGCTCCGGGTCCGCATCCTCCCACAGCCGAGCGAACTCCGTCAGATGAGCCACGGCCCGCGTCGTGTCGCCGACGGCGAGGTATGCCCGGGCGGCGCGCTCATGGGCGGTGGGCCGGGCCGGGCCGTACATGCCGATGTTGGTGAAGTTGAGGCGATAGCTCGATGTCAGCGAGTCGTAGAGCGCCGCCGCTCGTTCCGCCTGGGCGGCCGCTGCGTACGCGTCGGCCAGCAGCAGGCCGGCCTCGCGGCGCAGCAGACCTACGGCCCTGGCGCGCCCACGATTGAGGTCCTCGATGGCGTCGTCGACCCGTCCTTCCTGCAGCGCGATGATCCCACGGACCTGCACCTCCGTCCCGATCGAGGCCACCGCGCCGGAACCGGCTATGGCGTCGAGGCGCACCAGATACTCACGCGCCCGGCTCAGGTCGCCGGCCAACGCGTATCCGCTGGCCAGGGCGCCGAGCCCCAAGTTGCTCGGCAGGTACTCCTGCTCGTCGAGCGCCACTTCCCTGATCTTCTCGAGCAGCGGCAGAGCGCGCTCCGGCGCTCCGGCCGCCAGCATGGCGAACTCCAAATCGATGAGCGCCAGATAGGCTGCCACCCTGGCACCGGCCGTCACGCCCAACTCGACCGCCGTATCGGCGTACGCCAGCGTGCCCTCCGTGTCACCGCGCAGCGCAGCCAGCGACGACAGGTACGAGTGACCCCAGACAGAGAGGTAGGGTCGCGGATCGGCCGCCAGCGCTCCGGCGGCCGCCTCGGCAGCGGCGAAGTCACCGGCATACATCGGGTTTGCCACCCGTGCCATGAGTGCGCCGCTCCCGTTCGGGTAGTTGGCGTTCAGGAAGTCGAGGGCCGAGTCCGCCGCCGCGTGGTTACCCAGTGTGCGGGAGATGCTCGCCAGGTTGACGTACGGGACCGGCAGATCGGGCCGCAGCTCGACTGCGCGCCGGTAGAGCGGCTCGGCGTCCTCGTAGCGGCCCAGCGTCTCGTAGATGTCGCCCAGGTTGTTGATCGCGACGTACGACTCGGGATCGCGCTCGATCTCGAGCTCGTAGTAATAGGCGGCCGAGTCGAAGCGGAACCGCCAGGCGTGGTAGAGCGCACCCACCAGGTAGCGCTCGCGACGCTCGAGCCGGTCGGAATGAGCGTACGCTCGATCGACGTAGCGCTGCGCCTCCGCCGCGTAGCCCAGGTTCCCGTAGAAGATGCTCAGCGCCCGGTACGCCGTGGCGAACGCGGTGTCGAGCCGCACCGCCTGCTCGAGCAACGGGATCGCTTCGTCCTGCCGCGCGGTGCGACCGTAGTGGCTGCCCCTGGCGTAGAGCTCCAGCGCCTCCAGCGATCCCGTCGTTACCTGGGGCAGCGGCTCGCTGCGCCGCAGGTCGCCCAGCGACTCGCCCAGGTGACGGCGGATGAGGCGCGACAGCCGCTCGACCGTCGCGATCACGTCGTCATCCGTCGCCGCCGTCTCCCGCACCCGCACTATCGCCTCGCCGCTCGCCGCCTCGACGATCCGCGCGCTCAGCTGGTAGCCCGAGCCCAGCCGTGTGACCGACCCCGAGATGACGACGGGGTAGCCCTCGCGCAGCGCCGCGTCGATCGCCACGCTCTCCGTTACCGTCGTCGTGTCGGGCAGCCGCATCCGCTGAAGCACACCATTCAGTTCGGCCCGATCGACCACATCGACGTAATCGGAGCCCGCCAGGTCGGTGACCACCGCCTCGCGAACGGCGAGACCCAGCGTCGACTGTTCCGTCTCACCCTCGAACCCGGCGACGACCACCTCGTCACGCTCCTCCAGCAGGTCCGCCGCCTCCGCCTTCACGACAAGTCCGGGGAAGCCGACGAACAGCCAGACCGCGGACACGACTCCCCAGACCGCGAAGCACGCCACGCCGATCACCAGCACGTTCCGCCAGCTGAACAGGCGCTTGAGCCCCACGCCCGGTTCGCCGGCGGTGGCCGCCGGCTCGAGCTCGTGATCGTCGAGGTCGGGAAGCTGTGTCGGATCGAAGGTCGCTTTACTGGGCCCGCCCTCCTGGACGAAGGCTGTCGCCAGGGTGAACGGCAGCCCGATGAAGAGGAGCGCCGCCGCCAAACCCGGGAACCAGGGCGGCAGGCCGTAGGCGCCGGTCAGCACCTCGACCACCTGGAGTACGAACCAGGAGACCGCCAGGTAGATCGCCAGCACCTGCCAGAGCGAGCGCCTGTGGACCTCGTGGATGAGCCGCTTGAAACCCGACATTTCCGCCTCCGACCTCCGGGGCCGCCCTGAATCCCGACACGGTAATGCGGTGCAGGGTTGGCGAAAGATGCCGCTCCTACGGAGCGGGGCGCAACTCGGCTGCGTTGACGGCCCGTTGAGACCCAGCCTGCAGCTTGCACACGCTGCGGCGAAGCTCGCCGCCGTCTGCGCCCGGCGCCACACGACCCAAGGTGTACACCGACCGCGTACCGGTGCGCGCCAGGGACGCCGCTGTCGGTGAGCTCGAGATAACACACATCTTACCGCCCGACTAAGCCAACGTCTCATTCGGAATCTTCCGCCTCGAACCTGAGCTTCCAGACCCGCAGCGTGGGATCGCCGCCCGATGCGGAGTGCACCGAGTAGAAGAACGGGCCCTCGACGCCGACCACGCGCTCGCTACTAGGAACGCCGAGGGCGA
>JASFTI010000255.1:0-5557 GCA_050053635.1 Gemmatimonadales bacterium | reverse complement strand
GAGCAGCCCCAACTGGTACTGCCAGCCCAGACAGTCGGCTTTGTACTCCTCGACCATGTCGAGCACCGCCAGGTAGTCGCGCAGCTGCTCGCGCGTGGCATCCTCGGTGAAGTCCTCGGCTTCATCCTCGCCCCAGTGGAACGTCACGCCTTTGTCTTTGACGAAGGCGAGGGCGGCATCGATCCGGGACGCGTCGATATTGCGGCCCCTATCGATGATCCACGCCTGGTCCACCTTGTGCTCCGTGAAACCGTGGCGGTTGAGCAAGCGGGGACCGAAGTAGCCGTTGATCATACCCATCGAAGTGTCGCCGAGCATGAGGATCAGGGCGCGGCGGTCCCTGAACTGCTTCGCTACCTTCGTCGCCAATTCAGCGGCCTCGCTCGAGACGGGAGCGTCGTACGCGATGTCCTGTTCGCCGTAGGCGATCTGCCCGGTTGTGCACCATTCCTCGAGCCGCGCCATGAAGCTCTCGTCCGCGGTCCAGTCGGGCGCGTCGGTCCAGACGCGGGAGAACTTTCTGCCCAGGCTCTCGAGGCAGGCGCCGGTGTTGAGCAGCCCGACCAGGCCCGGCCACTGGCCGGAGAAGTTGCTGGCCAGGAGCAGCGGGTTGTCTTTCCCCACGACACCCTCGGTGGTGTGCGGCCCGTAGAACCAGTGGACGCAGATCCCGATCATCGGGTCCTGGATCGGGCCCAGCTTCTCGATCGCATGGTGCGGCTTGGTGAGAAAGCCATCCACTAGATAAGGTTCCGCGCCGAGCTTCTCGAGCGCCGCTTCCATCTGCCGGGTCGCCTCGGTGATGTTCGGGAGAGCCAACTCGTTGGGCTTTTCCCGGCCGTCGCCGGGCCAGAACAGAGCGATTCGCTGCTTCACGGTCGTTCCTCCTGGATCTCTCTAGTGTATCGGCTGGCCGCCCGGGCCGACGTTCTCCTGAGTGAAGATCCGTGTCCCGAGGACAATCTTCTTCGGTACCTCCTCACCGCGCAGAATGCGAAGGGCGAGCTCGATGGCCTCTGCGCCGCCGGTGGGATAGAGAAACGTCGCGTCGAGGATTCCCTGCTCGACGTACTGCTGTCCCTCGTGCGGTAGGGCGTCGATGCCCACGAACATGATGTCGTTTTCGCGACCGGCGGCGCGCGCCGCCAGCCAGGCGCCGTGGGCGCCGGGGTCGTTGTGGGCGTAGACCACATCGATCTCAGGGTTGGTGGCCAGTGCCGACTCCATCTCGCGGCGCGCGTTGGGCTCCAGCCACTGCATCTCGCCGCTGAAGACGATCTCGAGCCCGGGATTCGAATCGAGCTCGAGCCCTTCCAGGAAGCCCTGGTTCCGGTCCTGGCCCGGCGTCGACGTCATCAGACCCTTGAGCTCGACGATCTTGCCCGTGCCGCCCAGGGTCTCCCTGATCCACCTGCCGGCCTCGCGCCCGATTCGCACGTTGTCGGCCCCGATGAACGTCGTGTACTCCTCGCCCTGGACCTCGCGGTCGAGGACGATCACCGGTACTCCCGCCCGGTAGGCCTCGGCCACCGGCCGGGTGAGCGGCGCCGCTTCCTTGGGACTGATGATGATCAGGTCGACGCCCTGCTGGACGAACTCCTCGACCTGCGCGCGCTGGACCAACGAGCTGTTCTGAGCGTCCTTGAAGATCACTGTCAGGTTGTCGTGCTCGGCGGCAGCCGCCCTGACGTCGGCATCCATTTGCACGCGCCAGGGCTCGCCGAGGTTGCACTGGCTCATGCCGATGACCCAGGGGTCCTCGGGCGTACCGGCGTGCCGTTCACGCGACTCGGAACCGCAGCCGACGCCGGCCAGCACGCACATAGAGATGAAGAGCTTTAGGACATAGCGAAGCCACATGTTCATATCCTCACTCGATCTTCTGCACCCAGACGAAGTCGATGCCGATCTCCGGCCGCTCGACATCCTCGGGTGCACCCTCGAACACGAACTCGAGAGTATGGGTGCCGGCCGCGAGCTGCCCTTGTCTCAGTGTGTAGCTGCGCAACAAGGTGCGATGCGGCCGGTAGAGATCGACGGTCGTGGAATCCGTGGTCAACTCCGCCGATTCGCCATCCCACTTCACCTGCAACGTGCCTCCCTTGCGGTTCAGGCGGACGACGAAATGGACGCGGTATTCCCCATCGGCGGTCACCGGCACGTCGAGCCTCAGCGCGTCGCCGGGCCCCTCAGGCCGCCAGACCGGCAGCTGTTCTCCAGCGTAGAGCCGTCCCGCTTCGAAGGGAAGTCGCTCTCCGGCCAACAACTCCTCGGTCTGGTGGAAGACCGAGTTACGGGCGCCCATGCGGGGCGGCGGCGTCCAGTTCTCCGGAAGGCGCAACGGGCGCACGTCGTCGGGCATGATGGCGACGTGGTCGTCGGTAATGCCCCGTCGGCCGTAGTGGTATCCGATCCGGGCGTAGGAGAGGCCCGGTGTTCGCTCGTGGCTGTAAAGCTCCATGTAGAAGCCGATGCGCTGCACGAATGGGAGGGGATCGAGCACGTGCCAGCGGTAGTTGGTGACGAAGCCGCGGTTGCCGGGTCCATCGTTACGCGGCTGGCCGCAATAGGGGAAGGCGAAGATGTCGGGCGACGACCAGGAGTAGTTGTAGTAATCCTCCGAGCCCGTCCCGAATAGAGAGGGCAGCGTATCCTCGTCGACGAAGACCTTCTCGTCCCCCTCACCCCACCAGCTGCCGTACGGGGTCGGGACCGGATTCGGATTCAGCAGGATCGATGTCGTGCCCACATACACGCCCTGGCCCTGAGCCAGTAGGAAGGGAAGATCCTGGACCGCCGCCGGATCGGCGATCAGGTCGTGGTCGACTCGCCAGCGGGCGCGGAAGTGCATCGAGCGCTCTTCGTCCCACTCGTACTCCATAGGATGAGCCGACCCGCTGATCGCGACCGGCTGATCGCCCAGGTTCTCCAGTCGGATCCGCAAAGAACGCTCGAACGGGATCACGAACCGGCAGATCATCGTCCCGTCCGGCAGCACGCTGAACGGGAGCGACTGGTACGGGTTGATCCCGGGTGCGGCGCCGAAGAAGTCGCCCAGCGGCGACTGGACCTGACCCCACGGATGCCCGTCGCTATATATGTGCAGCACGGTCTGCCGCAGCGCCCGATCGACGTCCTGCGCCTCCACCCTCAGCTCCAGCCGCTCCAGAGCACCGGGGCCCTCCAGGACCAGGGCGTCCGCCGCCTCTTCAGGGCTCAGCTCGAGGGCGATCTCCCTCGCATCGTCCGGGGAACGGCGCGGCAGTTTGGAGTCCGGATCGGCGAGCGCGGCGGTGACCCGGTCGATGGTTTCCTTGTAGGTGACGAGGTCTTCGGGGCTGAAAGTGATCACCCTGGTACCGGCCGCGTACTTGCGGACCTCCAGCTGGTAGAAGTGGATGTGCTCCAGATTTCCGGTCCATTCCAGACGCAGACGCCGGGCGAACGGAATCGGCGCGTAGACCGCGTCCCGCTGATAGAGTGTTCGCTCCAGCGTCTCCCGATCCAGGTCCGCCGACCCCGGGTAGGCGTCGAGCGGCTTCCGAAAGAAGTCGGCAGCCGGCCCGTCGTAGACCGCTTCCTCCTCTCCGTCGAGCCAGAGCCGCACCGATCCGTCGATGGCAGCCGTCCACAGCCGGACCAGCGCGCCGGGTCCCTCCATATCGGCCATCAGGTACTCGCCAACCCCGTCGTCGCCCGGTTCGCGCAGCACCGCCTCAAACCCGGGGATCGGCTCGTTGCCGAACCCGTCCGAGTTGGCGAACCAGCCCGGCTCGCCCGGCAGTCGGCTGCGGCGGTCATACGAGGAGAACTGAACCGTTCGATAGGCGGGCTCGGGGAACTTCGTCAGCCCGACCATGTCGATCATCTCCTCGTACAGGCTGCCGGTGGTCACAACTTCCGCCGGCGGCTCTGCGGGAGCGCAGCTTGCCGCCGTAATCAACAGCGGCGTCAGGGCAAAGTACCGACTTCTCCTAGTTCTTCTCATTGGGGACCTCAGCGTTTCCCGCGTTGGAACAGCACGGCGCAGATGATGATCGCGCCGGTCAGCATCAGGCGCGTCGCCTCGGGCGCCGCGTTGAGCGAGAGGATCTTCTGCAGGTACCCGATGGTCAGGACGCCGATCAGGGTCAGCACGACGCTTCCCTTCCCTCCAGCCAACGTGGTGCCCCCAATGACGACCATGGCGATGGCATCGAGCTCGTACGCCATCCCGGTCTCGGGATCGCCGTGCGTCTCTTGTGCTGCCTGGCAGATCCCGGCCACCGCCGCGAATAGTCCCGACAGCGCATAGGCCATGATCAGAGTCCGGCGGACCGGGACGCCCGAGAGGCGGGCCGCCTCCTCGTTTCCACCCACCGCGTAGATGTACCGGCCCAGCCGCAGTCGCGACAGGACGATCCAGGTCACCAGCACGCAGGCCAGAAAGATGATCGTGACGATCGACAGGTTACCTCCCAGTACTTTGCTGTCGATGATCCCGAAGATCCGCGGCAGGTCTACAAGACGCGTGCTGCCGTCCGGCTCCGTCACATAGTTCGTGATCTTCCTGCCCCCCGAGACCACCTTCGCCAGCCCCCGGGCGAAGACCATCATCGCCAGCGTGACGATGAACGGCTGGATGCGCATCCGGGCGACCAGCGCGCCCGACGCGGAGCCCAGTGCCGTCCCGAACACGAGCACAGCCGGTATGGCGAAGACCGCCGGCCAGCCGTGCGGCATCGTTAGCCAGGCGAACGACACCGCCGCCAGCGCCAGCAGGCTGCTCACCGACAGGTCGATGCCCGCGGTGATGATCACCACCGTCATCCCGCAGGCCAGCATGCCGTGGACCGAGACCTGGCGAAGCATGTCGCGATGTACGCTCCACCTGAAGAAGGCACCGTCCGCGTTGAAGGCACACCCGATCACGATCATCAGCAGCAGCGCCAGGAGCGCCCGCGCCACCGGCGAGCTCCACCAACCGCGAAGGCGGTCGCGCCATTCGCTGCTCAGTTGACACCTCCACGCTCAGGACCCCTCGTCAGCCCCATGGCCGCCGCCAATACGCCGTCCTTCGAGGCCGCCGCGCGCGTGAACTCGGCCGCGATCCGGCCCCGATGCATCACCAGGATCCGGTCGCTCAGGTCGAGCAACTCGTCCATCTCCGAGGTGATCAGCAGGATCGCGATGCCCTGCCCCACCCAACCCCGCATCAGATCGTAGATGTCGGCCTTCGCGCCCACGTCGATACCACGCGTCGGCTCATCGAGCAGCAGGACGCGCGGTTCCGGCAGCAGACAGCGCGCCAGGTAGACCTTCTGCTGGTTGCCTCCCGATAGCACGCGCACCGGAGCGTCGAACGAAGGCGCGCTTAGCCGGAACTCCTCGGTCATTGCTCGGACCGCCTCACTCTCCTCTTCCCTGCGCACCCAGCCGCCGCGGCGACAGAACCGCGACAGGCCGGCCAGGCTGACGCTGTGCGTCACGCTCAGATCCGGCGCCAGGCCGAACGACTTGCGATCGTTGGTCAGCAGCATCACGCCGCGCTCCACCGACTCCCGCGGACCACGCAGCG
>JASFTI010000254.1:0-5582 GCA_050053635.1 Gemmatimonadales bacterium | reverse complement strand
GTGATCCGCGAGAACACCATGGCCGCCGTCGTCACCGACACGCTCGACGTCCCCTACGTCGCGCGCCTGACGATTCACAAGGCGGCCCGCTAGCGCACCTCGGTCAGGCTGGACCCGCGAACGGGTTCGTCGCATATTGATGATGTACCCCGACCCCCCACTGCTGGCAGGTTCAGTATGTGCAGTGGAACTCCTTCTGCTAAGCGCCCGACGACTCCTCATTACAAGCTCGAGTCGCGTGCCCTTCGGCTGCGCGTCACGCTACTCGCCGCAGTCCTCTCTCTGAGCGCCCCCGGCGTCGTCTCCGCTCCTGCCCAGGAAGCCACGCAGTCGCCCGCCGTCGTGCTGGGCCGGGTGCTCGATGACGAGAGCGGCGAGCCCATCGAGACGGTGGAGGTCCGGCTGGTCGGCGCGGTCGAGAGCCTGGTCCGGGTCACCGACGGCCAGGGCGCCTTCCTCTTCCCGCGGGTGCGGCCCGGTACGTACGAGGTCGTGCTCGAGCACCTGGCGTACGGGACCCACAGCGACTCGATCGAGGTGGGCAAGGGCGAGCTGTTGAGCTACGAGGCGCGGCTGGCCATGGAGCCGATCGAGCTGGCGCCGCTGACCGTGACGGTGCAGCGCCGGTCCATCTCGCCGATGCACCTGGGCTTCTACGAGCGGATGTCGATGGACATGGGCGGCTACTTCATCACCCGGGCGGACATCGAGCGACGGCAGCCGCACCAGATCAGCCAGATGATCGGCGAGGCGCCGGGCACCCGGGTGCGCTGTCCATTGGGGCGGTGCTATGTGATCTTCGCGCGCTATGAGCATGATACCCTGCGGGGCCCCTGCCGGCCGGCCGTCTACCTGGACCGGATCTATTTGGGCAAGTGGGACCCGGCCGAGAATGACATTGACTTCATGGTCCCCCCAATCGGGGTCGAGGCGGTGGAGGTTTACGACGGCCCCGGGTCGCTGCCCGCCGACTTCGGCGGCAGCCGCGCCGGCTGTGGCGTGGTCGTCATCTGGACGCGACGGGGGACCTAGAGTCGGGAGAACCGAGATGTTCAGGCGAATCTGTACGGCGGCCGTGGCGGCAATGCTCTGTGTGACGGGCCTCATCCAGCCGGCCTCGGCCCAGGAACGCGAGGGTCAAGCGACCGTTACCGGCCGCGTGTTGGACGCCGAGAGCGGCGATCCGATCGACGCCGTCGCCGTCCGAAGGACCCCCACCGGGCGAGCGTCGCCTGCGGCGATCGAAGTGGCTCGGTCTACCTCGTCGACCTTGTCGGTGTGCCGATGGGTCCTCTGTTGGTCACCGCCGTGGATCTCGGGAACCGCCCGGCGGTTCGCTGCCCCGTCTGCCTCGAGCGTCATCCTCTGCGGAATGCCTGGCTGGGCACCGAGATGGAGTGTCCGGCGCACGTGAGGCGAGGATGCGCGGTGCCCGGCAACCGTCGAGGCGTCGGCGACGGCTAGTTCACGAAGAAGTTGGCGATCGAGATGACCAGCACGCCGATCGTCGCGTAGGTGAACGTGCGCTGCATGGTCCAGAAGCGGCGCGGCACGTAGATCCAGTCGCCCGACTGCAGGCGCAGCTTCTCGGCCTGGGTATAGAGCAGCGCGTCGTCCAGATCGAGGATGTAGCGCCTGCCCCCGCGGTTGAGCTCGATGGCGTCCTTCTTCGCCTCGTAGGTCAGGCCGCCCGCCAGCCCGAACAGGTCGAGCACGTTGAGCGCCGGGTCGACCGTATAGCGGCGCGGGCTCATCACCTCGCCGGTGACGCTCACCCCCAGCCGTACGTTCACCACGACCAGCGGGTCGGCGTAGTACTGGCCGTAGAGCTCGGTCAGCCGCTCGCGGATCTGCTCGGCGCTGAGGCCGGCGACCTGTACGGCGCGGAGCAGCGGCAGGTGGATGTAGCCGTTGTCGTCGACGATCCGTTCGCCGGAGACCTCGGCCTGGCCCCAGAATTCGATCAGGACTATGTCGCCGGCGCGGATGGTGGTGATCGGCTCGGGCTGTAGCTCGGCCAGCGGCGCGCCGGCCCGGCCGCCACAGGCGGCGGCGGCCAGTGCCAGGGCGATCGGTGCGGTGCGGCGGCAAAGGCTGGATAAGCAGGATCCCATCGTCCCCTCGACCCTCTAGAACTCGAGCTCGAGCGCTACGGTGTAGCGGCGGATCGGTTCCAGGTTCCGCTCTATCGTTGTATAGCCATAATTGAGCGCGTTGTCCACCATGAAGCGGATGACCTGGCTGCCGACCCGGTAGGCCAGCCGCGCGTCGAGCACCTTCATGTCGACCCGCGGGTCGAGCCGCTCGTCGGTGAAGACCTGGACGCGCTCGGGCGCCGAGCCGAACCGGTAGTCGGCGCCGATCTCGAACGGGCCCAGAGTCAGCGTCCCCGAGGCGGTGACCAGGTGCTTGGGTCGGTAGGGCAGCGGCCGCGTGGCGCCCGTGGTCGTGTCGGTCTCTTCGGTGTCCAGGTAGGTGTAGGAGGCCTGGCCCAGCAGCCGGTCGCGGAGGAACGAGACGCGGGCCATCGCCTCGAACCCGAGGATGCGGGCCTCGGGCATGTTGTCGAACTGGATCTCGATCGTGCCGGTCCCCACCAACATGGTGTCGGCGACGATCAGGTTCTCGAAGTCGTAGAAGAAGCCGGCCACATCCAGGGCCAGCCACGACGCCACATAACGCTGGATCCCCAGCTCGCCGGCCAGCGAGCGCTCGGGCTCGAGCTCCGGGTTCGGCACCACCCGGAAGCCGCTCACCACCGTCTCGGTGAACAGCTCGGCAGCCGACGGCGCCCGGAAGCCCTTACCCAGCGAGGCGCGGACCCGGGTCCGGGCGTCGGGCGCCAGGACCAGGCCGGCCCGGGGGCTGAGCTCCGAGCTCCACGGGTCGCTCAACGAGCCGCCGTCGATCGTGCGGACGTCGCCGCGCAGGCCGCCGGTCAGGGTGAGCCACGAGGTCAGCCCGACCTCGGCCTGCAGGTAGCTCGCGAGGTCGGTCAGCTCGTGCTGGCCGAACAGGTCGGCGTTCACATCGGTATAGGCGGCCTCGCCGCCCAGCGTCAGCATGAGCCACGCCGCCGCCCGCCAGTCGGCCTTCGCCTCGCCGCCCCAGACGAAGGTCGCGGCGCCGATCCGCTCCTGCCCGAAGTTCGTCGTCCAGTCGTTCCAGGCCAGCGACGCCCGGGCGAAGCTGCTGAAGACGGCGCTCCAGTCGCGCCTCCAGGTCACGTACCCCCGGGCCTTGTCGGAGCGGGTCCGGTCGTCCAGTGCGTCGGCGGGGACCCGGGCCGGCTGGAAGGCGAGCCCCTGGGGGTCGGCGCACTGGCCGCGCACGCACCAGGTCAGCGCCTCGCCGTGGTCCTCGTAGGCCCAGCTGCCGAACAGCGCCAGCCGGTCCTTAGCGGCGTCGCCGCCCAGGCCGAGGCGGAACGCCAGGTTGGCGCGGTCGAGGTCGCCGTTCTGCTCGTAGCCCTCGTCGCGCCCGTAGCCGCCGCGCAGCCAGAGCGAGAGCGGGCCCAGCCGGCGGCCGTGGCTCGCTTCGCCGGACAGGTAGACCCGGGTCTGGTTCGACCAGATCCACTCGCGCTGCGGCGGATCGTCGTAGAAGCCGGTGCGCAGCCGCAGCCGCGTGACCGGCCGGGCGGGCGGCTCGGCGGTGACCACGTTGATCACACCGCCCAGCGCGCTGGTCCCGTAGAGCGCCGAGCCGGCCGTCTTCATCACCTCGACCCGCTCGATCTCGGTCAGCGGGATGACGTCCCAGTTGAGCGCCCCGCTGTCGCCGGCGTTGGCCGGGACCCCGTCCATCAGCAACAGGACCCGGCTGCCGGTCCCGCGCGAGTAGCCGGACGAGCCCCGGATGTTGACCTGGTTGCCGACGAACTGGACGGCGGGCGCGTAGGCGACGGCGTCGGCCGCGGTGGCCGGCGCCCGCTTCATCACCTCGGCATCGTCCAGCACCGCCACCGAGACGGGCGCGTCGCCCACCCGCGCCTCGCGCTTCGCCGCCGTGGCGACCACGCCGCCCAGCGCCACGGCCCGCGGCTGCAGCCCGATCTCGACCGTCGACCGGGCGCCGGCCGCCACCCGGACGTCGACCGTGCGCGGCGCGTAGCCGATCCGCTCCACCGCCAGCCGCCGGGCGCCCGCCGGCACACGGCGCAGCTCGAAGCGGCCCGAATCGTCGGCGAACGCCGTGAGCACCGTGCCCAGCACCCGGACCGCCGCCGTGGCCACCGGGTCGCCGGTCCGGGCGTCGACCACGCGGCCGGCTATCGTGCCCGGCTCCTGGGCGGTCGCCGGCGAGCCGGCCACGGCGATGGCGATGAAGAGGGCGAGGGCGAGGGGGAGTCTCATGGGTTCAGAAGATCCAGGACTTCCTGGATGGTCAGCATGTTGGCGAAGTCGGCCGCCAGGTCGACATCCGCGGTCTCGCTATCGGCCGTCACGGCGATCGGAACCGGCATCTCGAACGGGCCGCCGCCCGCGCTGTGCCAGCCCGCCGCCCGCAGCGCCGTCAGCAGGTTGTCGTTACCCGCCTCCTTCCAGACCACCACCAGGAAGGCGTAGTCGCCGGGCTCCAGGGCGACGGCGTAAGGCGAGCCGTCCCCGGCCGTAGGCAGCGTGTCGGAGAAGGTCACGAAGTCCAGCAGGTCCAGCTGGTCCTGCGGCAGCTCGAGGTAGACCGCCAGCCGCACCCAGTCGGTCCTCGCCGCCGGCGGCGCGCTCTGATAGTCGACCCGGCCGCTCACACCCTGGAAGGGAACGGGCTCGAGGCCGTCGGAGCAGGCGGCCAGCGGGGCGGCCGCCAGGGCCGCCGACAGGGCGAGAAACGCTGGAAAAGTGGGCTTTCTCACGTGTAACAATTTGCTTGACAGTGGGGCGGCGCGAAAGCTAGTATGGATCACCCCGCCGAATCAAATGCGAGTTTGGTTTCAGTCCGGCTGCCCAGGGTATCAAGAATGAGCTTGACATTCCGGATAGCGCCGTCGCGGTGTGTCGAATGCATGGCGTGCGTGAGGGTGTGTCCGGTAGAAGCGGTTCGAGCCGAGGAAGGCACCGTCGAGATCGAGGAGGCCAGCTGCATCGAGTGCGGCCTCTGCCTGCCGGCCTGCGGGCACGACGCGATCGAGGCGTCGGGCGACCTGGCGGCGGCTCGCCGCTACCTGGCGACCGGCGGCGCGGTGCTGATCCTGGCCACCGAGTCGGTCGTCCACTTCCACCCGGCGACGCCGGAACAGGTGCTGAACGCCTGTCACGCCGCCGGGTTCCGGGCCGTCTACCCGGGCGTGCTGGGCGACGAGCTGGTCGCCCACGAGTACCTGAGGCTGTGGCGCGGCGACGGCCACGGCACGACCATCCGCTCCACCTCGCCGATCGTGGTGGAGTACGTGAAGCGGAAGTACCCGGAGCTACTGCCGTACCTGGCTCCGGTGGTGACGCCGGCCGTGGCGCAGGCGCGCTACCTGCACAAGATCCACGGCGAAGACGTCAAGATCGTCTACTCGGGCGTCGGCAACTTCGGGGCGCCGGAAGCGGACGAGCGGCCGATCGCCGCGTCCGTCACCTTCGCCGAGCTCGAGA
>JASFTI010000253.1:0-5585 GCA_050053635.1 Gemmatimonadales bacterium | reverse complement strand
CGTTGGTTCACCTTCGTATAGGTAGACGAGCGTGGTGTAGCGCTCGTACGGCGGATCGCCGAAAAGGTCGTGCGCATAGTCAGCGATCTTACCCAGCGCCTCCAGCATCTGCCGGCGGCCCGCGTCGTCGATCGCGTCGGCCGGGTAGACGGCCAGCCGCGTCCAGACCCCGTCGGCCATCACGCTGTCGATGGCGAAGTGGCCGACGAACGTCGGGTTGTCCACCAGTTCGTGATAGTCGCTCGCCAGGTAGACGCCGGGCTCGCCGCTCTCGATGAGCTCGGTGGCCACGCGCCAGCCTTCGGGAAGCTCGAACCGAACGCGGGAAGGGTGCTCGTACCGCTTCTCCGGGTAGACGAACAGGTTCGTGCCGTTGAAGAACCCGAAGTCGGGACGCAACAGGCTGCCGACGAGGGTCGCCTCGTCGGCGAAGAAGTTGAAGCTCACCCGGACGCGCCGCGCACTTCCGCTGTGGATCCGCCACGTGTCCTTGTCGACCTTTTCCCAGCGCAGCGGCGTCCCGTCGCCGTCGCTGGCGCTGAAGTCACGCACGTAACGGGCGTAGTTGTCGATGTGGTAGGCGCCCGGCGTCCAGGAGGGGAGCGAGACGAGTGTCGCAGCACCGGTGGCGGGCAACACGGTCTCGACGTGGTACAGTTGGGAGCCGGGGTCCTCGACCCGCACCAGGTAGTCCACCGTTCCCTGGGCGTGGCCGACCGCAGCTGCCGCCAGCAGCGCTGGTAGCAGCAAGCATACCATGCCTGCTCTCATGCTGTTCTCCTTTCGGCGACTACCTCGGGGTCCTGTAAGATCAGACGGATGCGCCCTGCGCAGGGTTGCACGTGTCCATCCGGTCGTCGGCGATGTCGGTACGGGGTGCACTACGGGAGTCGACGGTCTGGCGTGTCAATGCCCAAGGTGCGCTGCCCGCACCCCCGCAACCCTTCGGGGCGGAGGAATGTCAAACAATCGAGGGAAACAGCCCCCGGCCCGCCCTCGTAGTGCGGGTAAGCTCAGGACGCTAATCTCCTCGTGCCCAGCGGATTTGCGCGCCCCAGCGGAGAGGCTCCCATGCTCACATCCGTGTGGTCCGATCTGCGCTTCGCCTTCCGGTCCATGGCGCGGCGCCCGCTATTCACGCTGATCGTGGTACTAATCCTCGCTGTCGGCCTCGGCGCTAATGCGGCGATGTTCAGTGTCGTCGACTCGGTGCTGCTCGAGCCGCTACCCTACCCGGAGGCGGACCGCCTGGCCTGGATGTGGGGCCGCACGCCGACGGGCCGCAGAAACACGATCTCGGCGGTGGACTACATGGACTACCGGGCCACCAACACCGCCTTCGAGGAGCTCGCCGCCTACTACACCTTCCCCGAGCGCTACGTGATCACGGGAGGTGACGCGCCGGAGGTCGTGCTGGGGACGCAGGCGACTTGGAACATGTTCCGCGCCCTGCGGGTGGATCCGGTGATCGGTCGCGGCTTCACGGTCGAGGATGAGCAGCCGGGCGGCGGCGAGCCGTTAGTCCTGGGCTACGGGCTGTGGCAGAGCCGCTTCGGCGGCGACCCGGAAATCATCGGCCGGGTGTTGGTCCTGGACGAGAACCCCTACGAGGTCGTCGGCGTGATGCCCGCCGGCTTCGCCTTCCCGTCCTGGGCCCAGCTCTGGCGGCCGATGCGCATGACCGACCCGGCGGCCCAGGGTCGGGGCAACAACAACTTCCTACTCTTCGGCCGGCTGAACCCCGGGGTAACGCTGGCGCGGGCGGAGGCGGAGATGGTCGCCATCGCTGCCGGAATCGCCGAGGCGTATCCCGATGTGAAGCAGGGCTGGAGCGTGTCGTTGGTCTCGCTCCATGAGGTATTCGTCGGCGGCGTGCGCGGAGTGCTCTGGCTGTTGCTGGGCGCGGTGGGCCTGGTGCTGCTCGTCGCCTGCGCCAACATCGCGGCGTTGCTGCTCGCCCGGGCCGCGGGACGCGAGGGCGAAGTCGCGGTGCGCGTTGCGCTGGGCGCCTCGCGGGGGCGGATCGCCCGACAGGTGCTCACCGAGAGCGTGGTGTTGGCGGTCAGCGGCGGCGTCCTCGGCGTCGCCCTCGCCTTAGGCGCGCTGGAGGCGCTGCGCGACCTGGGCGCCGGCTCGCTGCCGCGCCTCGCCGGCGTTGGCGTCGACGGCACGGCGCTGCTATTCACGCTGCTAATCTCGGTGGCTACCGGTTTGCTGTTCGGGCTCGCCCCGGCGTTTTGGGCGCCGCAGCTCGATCTGGTTCAATCGCTGAAGGAGGGGCACCGCGGCCAGCGGCGCGCCGGCGGCCTGGGCGCGCAGAACATGCTGGTGGTGGGCCAGGTGGCGTTGTCGCTCATGCTGCTGGTCGGCTCCGGATTGCTGATCCGTAGCTTCCTACGACTGCAGCAGGAGGAGCTGGGCTTCGAGCCGCAGGGGGTCCTCACCGCGCAGGTCCGCCTGCCGCGAACCTATGGGCCCGAGCGGCCGCCTCAGCTGTTCTATGATGCGGCACTGGAGCGCATCCGGGCGCTGCCCGGCGTCGAGGCGGCGGGCGCGATCACGAGTCTACCCGTAGTCGGTGGCTTCGGCCCCTGGAACTACGTGCACGCTGAGGGGAATCCAGCGGCTAGCCCTGCCGATCGCAGGGGAGCCACGCGGCGCGTCGTGGATCCCGGTTACTTCGAGGCGATGGGCATCCCGCTGCTCAGCGGCCGGACCTTTGCCCGCAGCGACGTCCCTGACGGGCCGAACGTCGGGATCATCAGCCGCCGCATGGCCGAGGAGTTCTTCCCGGGTGTCGATCCCGTAGGTCGTCAGTTCGTTTTGCCCTGGAATCCGCCGGTCTATTTCCAGATCGTCGGCGTTGTGGGCGATGTCCGGCTGGGCTCGCTGGACAGGGACACCCGACCGACCATGTACTGGTCGCTCACGCAGCAGGGGCGGGGCACGATGAACCTGGTCGTCCGGACCCGGGGCGACCCGGCGGCGCTGGCGCCGGCGTTCCGCACCGCGGTCTGGAGCGTCGACCCGGACGTCCCTATCACCAACCTCACGACGATGACGTCGGTCGTCTCGGCCTCCCTGGCGCAGAACCGCTTTCGCACACTCTTGCTGGGCACCTTCGCCGGCGTCGCACTGCTGCTTGCCGCGCTGGGGCTCTACGGTGTACTGTCGCAACTGGTCGGCCGCCGCACTCACGAGCTGGGCGTCCGTATGGCGCTGGGCGCTGACCGTGCACGCCTCGTGCGCTGGGTGCTCCGCTACGGCATGACGCTCGCGGGTGTCGGACTACTGCTCGGACTCGTGGGCGCAGCCGCGACCTCGCAGCTGGCGCGCGGCGTGCTGTTCGGCGTGCGGCCGCTGGACCCGCTCACTTACGTCGCCACCAGCCTTTGCCTGGTGATCGTAGCGATGGCGGCGGCGGCCCTGCCGGCCTGGCGCGCTACGCGGGTCGATCCGGTGGAGAGCCTCAGATCGGAATAGTGGCAAAGGAAAGGCCGTGAGACGCACCGCAACCCTGTCAGCGATCCTCATTACTCCGATTCTTCTCGGTTGCGGTGACGAGGAGCCGGCCTGCGAGACTAGGGCGGCCGGGCTGGCAGAGCAGCGGTGGATTCTCGAGTGCGGGATCGGCTCGAGTGTTACCGAGGCGAGCACGGTTGCCAGCTACTTCGACCCGGAGTGGACCGAGAGCCTACCTAGCAGCGCACACATCTACTGCTCCGATAGAGGACCCACCGTCGCCTGGAGGCCGGGCGTTCACACCGCCGAGCTTTCCGACAGGTGGCGCGAGAGGGTCGTCGTCCACCGTGTCGACAGCGGCCGCCGCGTTCAAACGAGATGGATGATGAGGGCCGACGACCGGGCTCGACCGACCTATTACTTGTTTGGCGGCCCGGCTGCCAGCTTCGTAGACGCCTTGCGCGAGGCCCGGGAGCTACTGCTGGAAACGAGAGTCGACCACGACGAAGAACCCACCCTCCGTCTCGTGACGCTGGAAGGATTGCGGGACGCTCTCGAAGGGATCCCCTGTTTGGGTGAGTAATAACGTCGGCTCTGCTACGAGAGGAGCTGGCGCGATTGGTCGCGCAGACCGCTCAGTAGGTCAATCGGGTGCGGTCGGCCTCCACCTAGCTGCCCGGCGTTTCGCTCGCGCGCAGGACCCGGTCCCAGATCTCGGCGCGTGTTTGCTCGACTTCGCGCCGGAACCGCTCGTCCGCTCTCACGCGGTCGAACAGCGCCGACTCGAGCACTCGCGGCTCGACCCCACTGGGCGACATGTCGTAGGCGCGCCTAACCCACTCGAGCGACGGGACGGGATCTCCCACCCACGCGTAGTACGTCGCCAGGTCCTCGGCGCGTATCACGTCGGTGTAGACCGTGTCCCGAAGCGTTCCGGCCCTCACGGCGGCCTCCAGCGAATCGATGATGGCGGAGGCCTCTTCCCGGCCGCCCAGCTCGTGCAGACAGGTTGCCCGGAGGCCGGCGTGTGGCCCGAGCTCCATCGCCGCGCAGCGCTCGGCTCGGCCCGCCAGCAGATGGGCGCGCGCCTCGATGGCGCGTGGCAGCATGAGCGCCGGCTCGAGCTCGCCTGCCAGGTTCGCCTCGTCCGCCGCCCGATCGTAAAGACCCAGGGCCAACGCGTCGTAGGCCAGTGCCAGCCGGCGGCCGGCGTTCTGTGGGTCGAGGGCGATCGCCTGCTCCGCCGCCTGTAAGGCGGCGTCGACATCGCCAGCCTGGTTGAGCACCCGGGCGCACCAGCTGAGCACGTCGGCGGCGCTCGGCTCCAGATCGATGGCGCGCCGGCAGTCGGACGCCACCTGAGCGACCGGAGCGAACGAACGACTGGCTAGGTAGCCGCGCGCGCTATAGCCGGCCGCGAGCTCAGGGTCGAGCTCGACAGCGCGGTTCGCCATGGCGAGGGCCAACCCGGCCGAGCGATAGCCGTCACCGTCTACCCCGATCTGGTAGCGGTAGGCGAGCGACAGCGCGTACACGTTCGAGAGCCCGGCATACGCTTCGGCGTAGGCCGAGTCCAGTGCGAGCGCTGCACGGAACGCGGTGCGCGCACGGGCCAGGCCTACTGCCGTGCGCCGCCCCAATGAAGCTCGCCCGATCAAGTAGGCTTCGTGCCCCGGGCTACGAGTCGTGGTCGGCGCCCGGGCCGGCACGGGCACGAGCGGGATCGCATCGGCGTAGTCATCGACGAACGCCTGAGCGAGGTTGAGTGCCGCCTCGAACCGATAGTCGGCGTTCCATTCGTAGCGCCGGGTCCAAAGAGTCTCGCCAGACGTGCCCTTCGATACTCGTACGTTCAGACGAATGCCATCCGCCGTCGCGTACAGCGCCCCGAAGGCGAGCTTCTCCACCCCCAGCGAGTCGGCGAGCTGGCGCGCCGTGAGTTCCAGCGCCAGCAGACGCTCGACCGAGTAAGGGTCACTGACCTTTATGGCACCCAGCTGCTTGAGTCGGCTGACGATCTCATCGGTGATGCCGGCACAGAGATGCTCCATTACCGCGTCGCCGGTGCGGTTCTCGATCGGCATCACGGCGACCGAGTCGATGAACCGCAGGTTCGCGAACGC
>JASFTI010000252.1:0-5591 GCA_050053635.1 Gemmatimonadales bacterium | reverse complement strand
CCCCGCTGATTTGCGCGACCGCGCGGTAGAGGGCAGCGGTGAAACGCACCAGGGCGTCCAGCGATTCCGAGCGCCCACGCTCTCGACGAGATTGGCGCAACAGTTTGGGAACCCGGCTCCATCCTGCAGTGTCCGTCTGCCAGCGCAGAATGTCTTGCGGCGTAGGAGCGTGGAGCCCCTCGGCCGCTGCCTCCCGGTACGCCAAGTGCAGCGCCTTTGACCAGAAGGGGCATTCGGCCGCCCGCTTTCCGCATCCGCAGTTCTGTTCTTCGAGAACTCGCGTGCCGCGCCACACCCACACCTCGCCCAGCGAAATGAAGCTGTCAACTTGGCCCAGAATGTTGTCCAGAATGGTGCTTCCGCTGCGGCCCTTACCGACGATGAAAAGTACCTTCAGCTCATTCATGGGTCCGCTTGCGCACTCCGGATGTGGCCTTGGTTAGCGTATCGGCATAGCGTGCTGTGATCAAGCGCCAGTCTAGGGTGTCCTGGGCAGTCTGCCGGGCTGCATTTGCCAGACTGCGCCTCAGTTCGTCGTCGACGGCGAGTCGGCGTAGCGCCGCCGAGATCGCTTTCCAGTTCTGTTCCGGGACCAACAATCCATTACGCTCGTGCTGGATCACCTCCGGTATTCCTGCCACGCGACTGGCCACGAGCGGAAGACCCGAGGCCAAGCCTTCGAGTACGACGTTCGGGAGACCATCCACGTTTCCGGCGGCGTCGTGTATCGAAGGGACTGCCAAGACATCCGCTGCGTGAAAGAGGCGCGTTATCCGCTCACGGTCTACATCACCGAGAAATCTGGTACAGTCCCCGACCCCGCACTCGCTAGCCAGCTGACGCAGTTCGTGTTCAAGGTCGCCGGATCCCGCGATGACAAGCGCCGGCTTCGGGGTCCCATCAGCGAGCGGTGGGATGGCTCGGATCAGAAACTCGAATCCCTTCTTGGCCACCAGTCGACCGACCGCCAAGATGACGAAGCTGCTGGCGCTTAGGCCCAGTGCCACTTTGGCTCGTTCGCGCTCGGCGGCGCTCGCCGGAGTGAAGGCAGTGGCCTCTACGCCGTAGGGAATGACCGTCGTGGCTAACGCTGAAGCGCTGAGGCGTTCCGCGCGTCGAGCGAGGTCCCCGCTGCAAGCGGTAACCTGAACGGCTCGTCGGAGAGCGTAGCGCGCTGCCCGAGCTAGCATCGTGTGCCGCTCGGCCAGGAACACCCCCGATCCGTGGAGACTGATGGCCAGCGGGATGCCCGTGCGCTGTGACACGAGCGCCACCAGCGGACCGTTGGGAAGCAGCCAGTGCGCGTGTAGCACGTCCGGCCTCAGACGTTTCGCCAGCCTGGCCAGGTGAGCGACGGCCGAAATCGCCGCAACGGGCGAGACTGCGAGGGCGGTGGGTCGGAGGCTGGTGTCCGCGACCAGGGCTCCCGCGAAGCCCCACACGTGTAAGCGACGCCAGCTTCTCGGGGCGTAGGGATAGGTGTACAGATTGGCCGGCGGGTCGCCACTCGCCCACGTGAGGTCGGGATGTTTGGGTATCAGCAAGTGCACGTCCAGCCCGTGTCGAGCGAGCCCATGCGAGATCGACCTCACGAAGGGTGCAGTAGAGTCGTTGGGCCCTTTCGGGTAGGAGGTGCTCAGAGCCAAAACGCGCATTTCAACGAGCTCCGCCGGTGTCCCCGGGATAGTCACGCTCAGCAGGGCGCCTGTTACCGGATGTCGCCAGCACTGCGGCGGTGGCGATCGAGAGCACGATCAAGCCAACGAGCCGGTCAACCGCTGCGCCAAGCACACCGGCGGCGACCGGCAGGCTTGTTAACGGGCTCAGGGCACCGGCGATCAGCTCTCTCAGGCCCAGCCCGCCGGGGAAGATTCCGGCTGCCGAAGCCAGGGCCGCGGCGATGGTCAGCGTAGCGGCCTGCGTGGCGGATGCATCGATCCCTATGCCCCTCAGCGCGGCGTACAGGCGGACCGCGGCAACCAGCACGAACACCGTCTCCAGGATGACTATTCCGATCAGCGTCGACCTCACAGGTGCTCTCGCCAGCTGGGCCAGGGCAGCGGTGAGCGAGAGGGCCAGGACGCCGCCAGCGGCGAACACGAGTCCCACCGCCCAGTTTCCGGCGCTCAGCTGCATGCCGCCGGCAATCAGGAGCGCCGTGGCCACCCAACCGCCACCGAGCGCTGCCGTGGAGCTGAAAGCATGGCCGTATTGCGAGCCCCGTAGCTTGAGCGCCTGGGTTCTGACTAGAAGAGCGCCGGGTAAGGGAAGCAGGTTGGCGGAGGTTGACAGGATACTGATCCGGAGCGCGTCGCTCAGTTGTATCCGGTGTCCGAGGATTCGTCCACAGAGCTGATACTCCATACCGGCTAGCAAAAGCGTCACCGGTACCAGCGCGGCGATCAATGCCAACCAGCGCCAGTCGAGCGCGACGCCGGAAAGCGTGCGGTAAGATAGATAGAGTGCAGCGGCGAAGATCGCGAGGGCGCCGGCGAAGAGGAGCTGTTCACACCGCGGGTTGCGTCGGGCCTGGAGCCGCGTTGCGATGCGCGAGGCGATTCGACTAAAGTCTACCACCGGACGGTCTTCCGCCGTATCGTGACGATGTTCGGTCAGGCTCGGATCCTCCACGCCGCATAAGCTTGCTCCCCCTGGCCGTGTAGTTGACTAACCTCGGCAGGGCCGGATGAACAACGTGCTTCAGCTGCTCAAGCTTGCCGCGCGTCGCTTCAGGTCGTCGGATGACTACAGGGCGATGCAACGCTATATCGCTGAGGCCACACTGGCGGAGCTCGAAGCCCGTGGCATTCGGCTGCGCGAATCGGCGGTTCTGGAGCTGGGCGCTGGCCGCGGCGGCTATTCGGCAGTGCTGTATCGAGACTCTGGCTCCTTCGTAGCATCCGATATCGAAAGAGATCCGTTCTTCGATGCGGCCGGCATCCCCTTCAAAATCGTGGACGTGACGCGGCCTTTGCCTTTCGAAAGCGAGAGCTTCGACTTCATCTATTGCAGCAGTCTGATCGAGCATATCGCCGATCCGACCACGTTCCTGCGTGAGTCGATGCGAGTTCTGAGGTGCGGCGGAACTCTTTTCCTCACCTTCCCGCCCTTCTACTCGCTCGCCCTCGTGGGCGGTCACCAGTTCAAGCCCTTTCACTTCTTGGGTGAGCGACTGGCGGTTCGGCTCACCAACCTGGTGCGTGGATCCCAAATCGCGGACTACTCGACCTGCTTCGGCAGCTTCGGCCTTTATCCCTTGAGGATAGACCAGGTGAGACGATCGGTTCGCCAGGCCGGGTTCGAGATCAGCGACGTCTATACTCGGATGAGCCCGGTCAACACGGCCCGTCTCCCCGGCGTGTTGAAAGATCTTGCCACCTGGCACGTCTGCTACCTGGCTAGCAAGCCGGCGGACCAAGGGCCGTAGACCGCCATCACTTGTCGCGCCGGTCACCGCGCAACTGCGTATCCTCGAGGGTTCGTAGCCGCCAGTCCAGATCCTCCAGCAGCTTGCGGTTGACCGATATCAGGTCGGCCACCAGGCCCACGACTCCCAGAAAGACACCGATACCCATCAACAGCGCCGCCAGAATCAGGGACTGGATGTGTCCGCTGCCTCCCCCCGTCATATAGAAATAGAGGAAGCGCAGGCCGATTAGAAACCCGGCGAGAAATGCGCTGCCGCCGAGGACGGTGAAGAAACGGAAAGGCTTGTAGGTCATGAAGATACGGACCATGGTGAGAAGCTGGCGACCCATGTAGCCGGCGAGGCTTCCCACCAGGCGCGACGGCCGGACTTGGGTGTTGGTCCTGATCGGTACCGACTTGATCGCCATCCCCTTCTGACCCGCCTGGATTATCGTTTCTATCGTGTAGGTGTATTCGTTGAAAACATGTAGCTTCATCGCGGCCTCCCGGCTGATCGCTCGGAAACCGCTCGGCGCATCCTCGATGTTCGTCTGGCTCACAACGCGCGTGGCCCAGCTGCCGAGACGTTGCAGCGACTTTTTCACCAGTGAAAAGTGTTTGATCTCGTTGATGGGCCGGGCGCCGACCACGATCTCCGCCTCACCGGCCAGTACCGGCGCCACCAGCTCCGGTATGTCCTCGGCGCAATACTGATTGTCGGCGTCTGTGTTGACGATGATGTCGGCCCCTAACCTCAGCGAGGCGTCCAGACCCGCGATGAAGGCTCTTGCCAGGCCCTGGTGGCGCGGCAGCCTCACCACGTGGTCTGCCCCGGATGCCTTCGCCACCCGCGACGTCCCATCCTCACTTCCATCATCGATGATCAGCCATTCCACGATATCGACGCCGGGAACCGAGCGAGGCAGCGCCGAGAGCGTTACCGGCAGGGCGCTCTCCTCGTTGTAGCAGGGTATCTGGACGATCAGCTTGGTCATCTCTCGGGGATGATCGTGGGCGGCTGGGAGGGGATCGTCTAATAATGGGACCAAAGCCGTTCGAACTCAATGGCGAAGGACCGGGCCCGCCGCCGCCGCGGCGGATCCGCAGCAACGCCACCCTGCCGACCAGCTCTAAGCGCGGCCGCCGCTTGAATGCAGGTCGTCGATCGACGGACCCAACTCGATCTTGCACCGACGAGCTCGCTCTGCTCGACTCGACAGAGCATCGCAGTTTCCCGAGGCAGCGGCGGGTCTTGCATTTTGCAAGAGCCGGCATTATCCTTTCTGCCGCTAAGTCGACCCGTTGCGGTCACGTGACTGCTTCCTTGAAGTCCCTTCCCCTAGCGATCGCCGTCAGATAGACCGTCGCCGTCCCGGTAGCGAGGTTTTATTCAATGGGGGTATCGGCACCCAAGCCCAAATCTGAAATGGCGAGCGAGAGGTTGGCCGCCGCGGGCGGCGTGGGTGGCAGCGAGTCTGTCGAGGCGGCATCCTCACGGCGGGCGGCTCCCCAGCAGAGCTGGATGGGGGCTGGTGCCTGGAAGGGAGCGCGGGGCCTGGAGATCCTGCGCTGGGTCTACATGGCGCGACTGGGGCTGGCCGGCGGCGTCTTTGCGGCGGCGGTGTTCATGTGGTCGGCCGCCGCACCCACCAAGACTCTGGCTGCGACCCTGGCTCTGGTCGTGACGCTGATCCACACGCCGGCTTCTTACTGGTACACTCACATTCGCGAGGAACGTCCGGGTACGAGCTTCTTTTACGGGCAAGCTATACTCGACGTTGTGCTGGTTACGCTGGTCGTGGACACCACAGGAGGAAGTCAGAGTGCGGTGTCGCCGCTCTATATCCTCCTGGTCAGTGCATACACGCTGTTGCTGCCCTTGCGCAGCGGCCTGCTCGTCACGTTGCTGGCCTGTTCAGCCTATATCGCCGATGTGGTGTGGGTACAGGGAACCACAGTGGACATGGTGGTGGCCCTGCAACTGGGGATCTTCGTGTCCGTGGCTCTCGTGGTTGGGTTGATCGGCACGAAGCTGCGCGAGACCGGCGCCGAGCTGAGCTCGATCGAGGATGCGCTGGAGCAGTTGCGCCTGGATACGGGAGACATTCTGGGGAACATCCCCACAGCTGTCCTCACGGTCGATGGGGAGGGCCGGCTCGCATATGCGAATCCGGCCGCGCAGG
>JASFTI010000251.1:0-5605 GCA_050053635.1 Gemmatimonadales bacterium | reverse complement strand
CCGGTTCGTGACCGAGGACGACCGGGACCTTGCGACTCACATACCAGTCCATCGCGTCGCTCGAGCAAACGCCGCAGACAATCACCTGCACGAGGATGTCGCCAGGCTCGAGCTTGGGCAGCGGCACCTCTTCCACCCGTACGTCATCGAGCGCGTAGGCACGGGCCGCGTGCATCATCGGCACGTTCTTCAGGCTCATGGGACGATAGCCACCTTTAGCGCCTCGCGGCGCCGCATTAGCTCGAAAGCCTCCGGCAATTCGGCTAGCGACATCTCGTGTGTCACCAGGGGTTCGAGACTCAGGTTCCCGCTGCGGATGAGCTCCCAGGCGCGTTGCACGCAGTCGGGCGTATAGTGGAAACCGCCCTTCAGTGTCAGCTCATCGTAGTGGACCCGTTCCGTGTCGATACTGACGACGGCGCCTCTCTCGCATCCGCCGAAGAAAAGCACCTCAGCGCCACGACGCGCCAGTGCCACCGCGCTCTCCCACGCCTCCTGACGTCCGACGCACTCGACCACGCTGTCGGCCCCCAGACCGTCGCTCATCTCCCTCACAGCCTCGAGAGGGTCGCCGTCGTTCGCGTCGACGGTCACGTCCGCACCGAGTAGCCGAGCAGTCTCCAGACGTCGGCGGTGCCGACCGATCACCGCGATGCGGCCGGCGCCACGCAGGCGAGCCAGCTGCACGAAGGCCAGTGCCATCGGACCATCGCCCAGAAAGGCGAGCGTCCGGTCACCGCCCACCTTCAAAAGATCGACGCCGCGGACTACGCAGGCCAGCGGCTCGAGGAAAGCCGCTTCAAGATCGGAGACGCCCTCGGGAACCCGAAAGGTGTTCCGCTGGACTATCTGTCGCGGCACAAGGATGTACTCGCCGTACGTGCCTAGCGCCGTGTGCTCGAACAGGTGGAGGCAGAGGTTCTCAGCCCCACGCAGGCAATAGGCGCAGTCGCCGCAGGGAGCGGTCGGCGTGCCGACGATACGGTCGCCGGATGCGAAGTCGCGGACGCCGGCGCCGACCGCTTCGACTCTGCCCGCCCACTCGTGACCGAGCGGTCCCGGGACCTTCAGGCGAGCGTGCCCGCGGTCGATGGTCTTGAGATCGGTGCCGCAGGTCAGGGCGACCGAGACACGCGCCAGAAGCTCGCCGTCACCAGGCTGGGGAACGTCTACCGTCTCCAGCCGCAGCTCGCCGGGACGCACGAGCCGCCAGACGCGCATCGACTTCGATGAACCGTTCATGACGCTTGAACCTACAAGGCCAGGTCGGCGACGAGTAGGGGCGGGGAGCAGGGGAGTCGAGGAATGCGACTCGATCCGCCGACCACACGGGATCAGTGGCGGCGCCGCGCGGCGTGAATATCTTGATACGCCATGGCTCACATACCCGACGGTTTCCTCTCGGCGTCCGTTTGCGCCGGTACGTTTGCCGCCGCGGGCGCGCTTACCGCGGTTGCGGCACGAGGGGCGAAGGCGCGCCTCGACGACCGCGCTGCCCCGACGCTGGGGCTGGCTACTGCGGCGGTCTTCGCCGCACAAGCGATCAACTTCCCTGTCGCCGCCGGAACGAGCGGGCACCTCCTGGGTGGCACACTGGTGGCAGTCATCTTCGGCCCGTGGGCCGGTTTTCTGGTGATGACCACCGTGGTGATTGCGCAAGCCTTGATCTTCGCCGACGGCGGCCTAACGGCGTTAGGGGCGAATGTGCTCAACATCGCCGGCGCCGGGACGCTGCTGGGGTACGCCGTCTACCGCCTGCTGACGGGCCTCGCCGGCGATGGGCCGCTACCGCGCGCCCTGGGCGCAGCGGTCGCGGCCTACCTGGCGGCGCTGCTCACGGGGGTCGCAGCCGGGCTCGAGCTGGGGCTGAGTGGCATCGCACCGACTCGCCTTTCGGTGGGTGCGATGGCGAGCGTGCACGCGGTCGTTGGGGTGGCGGAGGCTGCTGTCACCGGGCTCGCAGTGTGGTCGCTGGCGGGTAAGCGATCCGACCTGCTATTCAGCCCGCGGCGGTGGACGACTGTCAGCCCGCCGCCGGCCCTGGTGCTGGCGGCGCTTGGCGCCGTGGCGATCCTCGCGGGTATGCTGGCGATTGTAGCGTCGGCAGCCCCCGACGGCCTGGAGCGCCTGGCGATCGAGCTGGGGTTCGCCGACGCGGCCACCCCCTGGGAAGCGGCACCGCTCGCCGGCTATCGGGGCTGGATTCCGGGAGCGGTCAGCACCGTCGTCGCGGTGGTTCTGGGAGTGGCGCTCCTGTTCGCCGGCACGGCGGCCGCCGTGAGGGCGGTGGCCCGAGCCCGCGGTTCGAGGGAGAGCTGATGGGGTTCGCTCACCTGGACCGCTACGCCGATCGTGAGTCCTGGCTCACCTCTCACACGAGTCCGGGCCAGCGGATCGGGATCGCCCTGGCGGCCGCGTTCGCGGCGGGCCTCATGCCAGCGGGCGCCTGGCGCGCTCTGATGGCCCTGGGATTAGTCATCGCGCTGGGCGCATGGTCGGCGCGATTGCCGGTCAGCGCAGTTGCACGACGCATCGGCCAGGCGCTGCCGTTCTTCCTGTTACCGGCACTCGCATTGCCCATCAGCGTGCCCGGGCCGACTGCGCTTGAGCTCGGCCCTTTGTCGCTCAGTGAGACCGGCCTCCTGCGGGCAGCCGAGATCGTGGCGCGCGCGACGCTAGCGGTCACGGCGGTCGCCGTCGTCATCTCGGTCACCCGGGCAACCGACCTACTGCGCGGCCTGGACGGTCTGCCGCTTCCCAGCCTGGTGAAGAGCTCGCTCTCGCTGGGCTACCGCTACGTCTACCTGCTGAACGATGAACTCGAGCGAACCACCCGGGCCATCCGCAGCCGGATGGGCGACGCCTCGAGCGTGCGCATCTGGCGGACCCGAGCGTCGGCGCTCGCCCACCTCTTCTTGCGGGCGCATGACCGCGGGGCGCGAATCCACGCGGCGATGCTGAGTCGCGGCTACCATGACCGGCTACCCTCGCTCGAGCCGGTCTCGACGGCGAGCCCCGTATGGGCACTGGCGATCGCCGTTCTGTTCGCCGTCATCTGGCTGGGTGGTTTGATGGAGGCCATGAGATGAGCTGTCTGGATAGCGATGCGGCGTGGGGTCTCGAGATCGTCGGCCTGACTTACGGATACCCGGGAGCCTCGGTTCCCGCCCTCGCCGGGATCTCTCTGACGATCGAGCCCGGCGAGCACGCAGCCGTCGTCGGCCCGAACGGCGCCGGTAAGAGCACCCTGCTGCTGCATCTCAACGGCATCCTCCAACCGACTGCAGGCTCGGTGGCCGTCGGCGGCCTCGCAGTACTGCCAGAGAATCTGCCCGCAGTCCGTACGCGGGTCGGGCTCGTTTTCCAAGACCCCGACGATCAACTCTTCATGCCGACTCTACTCGAAGACGCCGCCTTCGGACCGCTCTGTCACGGCGCATCGCGGGACGAGGCCGAGGAGCGGGCCAGGCGCGCCCTGGAGAGCGTCGGCCTCGGTAAAATCGACGCCGGGCGGGCCGCCCACCACTTGAGTGGCGGAGAAAAGCGGCGCGCGGCGCTCGCCACGGTGCTCAGTTTCGAGCCGGGAGTCCTGGCGTTGGATGAGCCCACCGAGAGCCTGGACGGGCGTGGCCGCCGCCAGATCGCCGAGATACTTCGCGCCCGCTCGCAGACCGTCATACTCGTCACTCACGATGTCGAGTTCGCCGCCGCCGTCTGCCCGCGTATGCTGCTCATCGACCGCGGCAGTCTGGTCGCCGATCGCCCTGCCGCCGACATCCTGAACGACACCGACCTGCTCGTCGAACACGGTCTGGAGCTCGCCCGTTGGTTGCACGAAAACGAATAGCAGAGCCATGCTGAGATACGAGTCCACCATCGTCATCGACCGCCCCGTCGACGAAGTCTTCGATTACATGCAGGACATCGACCGCGAGCGCGAGTGGCAACCGAACCTCCGGGAGGCGGAGCAGTCGCCGGAGGGTGAACCTGGCGTCGGAACTCGTCGCCGCTACATCAGCGAGTTCATGGGCAAGCGGTTCGAGAATGTCTACGTCAATGCGATCTACGAACCCAACCGACGTGTGGCGTACAAGAGTGCACCCGATTCGGACACTCAGGCGCAAGGCGAAGTCATCTGGGAGGCAGTCGATAGCGGCACGCGCGTGACGATGCGTGTCGCCGTCGAGGTCGGCGGTCTGCTGCGCTTCGTGCCCAAGTCGCTGATCGCCTCGCTAGGCAAAAAAGAACTCGAGGACGCCCTGGCACGAGTCAAGGCGCGCCTCGAGTCTTCGGACTGAGCGCCTGCCGCGGGTCCAGCAGAGATGCAAAGAGGGCGCAGCAACCGCTGCGCCCTCTTGTTCCAGCGATCTGATCGACAGTTAGAGAGCCGAGATCACCAGTCCCGCGGACACGACGATGTCGGTCTGGAACTGCGAATCGGCCGGGTCCACTCCGTCGCTGAGCGCCGCCTTGTAGAAGTAACCCTCGGCATCGACCCGGATCTTGAAAATGCCGGGAAGTCCGACCTTCATGCCGACGCCAGCGATACCACCGATATCGTTCTTGTCCTCGATACCGTCATAGGCGTCACCGCCGCGCATGACATAGGCAGGGCCGGCGCCGACATGCAAAGAGACCGGCGACGCCGGAAGGCTGAAGCCGAACCGCAGAAGGCCGCTCACAGCATAAACGTTGGCGCTAGTCTCGGCGCCCGCCGGCGTATCCTCCACGTCGCTGAAGGCGTACACGAAATTGCCTTCGATGGCCAGCGGCCCCGGAATCACCACCGTCGCTCGGGCGCCCAAGCCCAGACCCGTCTTGTGCTTGCGCACAAAGTCCGCCTCATCGACGAGGTCGGTCGCCGCAATGTAAGCGCCGCCGTACGGCTCGAATTCGAACCCAACGCCCGGCACCTGAGCCAGAGCCGGAGAAGCGCTCATTACAGCGAGCACCGGGATGACCCCAAACAACCTCTTCAGCATCATTGTCTTTCCTCCCCTCTCGAGTTTGCCCGGAACGCTTGACCGCCCGAGGCTGATGACACGGACAGGGCTTGTAGACGTCTGTTTTTCGGGGGAGTTCGCGCAGAGTGCACGGGGAACTTCGTACAGGCTCGCGATCCACGCGCGTGCCAAATATAACACATCTAACGACTTGCGCCAGAACTCATGTTTACCAGGCTGGACCCCAGCGACGGCCCGCTCGCCGCCCAAGCTGCTTACTCGCCGTCGATGACCGTACCGACAGGCTCGCTGTGCGATTCGCAGAGCAGAATGGTCACGCCGCCAGATGCGAAGCCACTGAAATCGCGAGCCATCGCCTGACCGACCTCGGAGTTAAGTCCCTCGTGCATCGCTTCCTCCGAGGCGAACTGCAGTTCCACCACAAGGTGGAAGGGTGAATCCCCGGTAGCCGCGCCAGCGACGCGATCGATCTGCAGTGCGGCCAGCCCGGGGAGCCTGGCGAGCAGTGGGCGGTGGGTATGCTCCAGGTGCTGATCGAATGATACTTTGTCGAGCGGCTTTCCGAACAGCACCAATACCTTGACCATAATGGCAGCGCTTCTGCCCGCTGCCGGTGCAGCGGGCAGAAGCCCAATGACCTA
>JASFTI010000250.1:0-5611 GCA_050053635.1 Gemmatimonadales bacterium | reverse complement strand
GGATGCGACGTGTTGCTCTACCCTTCATCGCCTGCGCAAACGGTGGCGGCGCTGAAGTCGGCGCTCGAGTCGAAGAGGCTCGACCGGCGGCTGGCCGCCAGGTCGGCCGAGCGGATCGAGATGGCTGGCCGGACGGCGAAAATCGCTCTCGACGAGCGAGCCCCCATTCCCAGCCACGCCCGCGCACTGGAGACGGCCGTTGCCTCGATCAGAACGCTGCGTGGCTCATGCCCGCAACTGCGGCCGGGAAGTACCTTCCTGCTCCATGTCGTGGACGACGACGTCGTGGACTTGCCTGAATCGCTGGCCGGGCTGGGCACGAGGGCGCCGGAGCGCGGCCGCTTGGGAGAGGCGATGCAGGAGCGTGGCGCGGTGACGTTCGGGCCCGAGTCAGACACCCAGGCCATCGAGCTGATCGCCGTCTTCTCGGATGTAAAAGGTTGGAAGCGCCGCGCCTGGCTCGCGCCCGAGAGGGCGAGCGAAGTCAACCGAGTCATCGAGCGCGTTCCCGACAGCACGGTCGTCATTTTCGGCCACCCACGCCTGGCCCAGCAACTGCCCGGCGCCCAGAACGTGCTCTGTGCTTGGTGTGGCGACCCGCTCATGCAGGAAGCGGTCGCCGAGCTCCTGCTGGGCAGCGCGCCCGGATGAGCGCCCTCGACTGGCTGGTAATCGCTGCCTACCTGATCGGCACCCTTCTCATCGGCATCTGGTTCTCGCGCCGAGGTGCGAGGAGCTTCGCCGAGTTCTTCGTCAGCGGACGCGCGCTCCCCTGGTGGCTGGCAGGGACCTCGATGGCGGCGACCACGTTCAGCGTCGACACACCGCTCTACGTCACCGGCCTCGTTGCGCGCCGCGGCATCGCCGGCAACTGGGAGTGGTGGGCTTTCGCCATCACTCACGTGCTGATGATCTATCTCTTCGCTCGCCTTTGGCGCCGCAGCGAAGTCGTCACCGATGTCGAGCTCACCGAGCTGCGCTACGGCGGCAAGCCGGCGGCCCTGCTGCGTGGTGCCCGCGCCTTCATCTTCGCCGTGCCCATCAACTGCATCGGAATGGGCTACGCCATGTTGGCGATGCGGAAGGTCATCGAGGCACTCGGGCTCTGGGGTGCGCTGGCCATCGATCTGCCGGGCGAGCCGCGGCTTTGGATCGTCATGGCACTTTCGGTCTTCGTTCTCGTCTACGCCGGCCTGGCCGGACTCTGGGGCGTCGTGGCTACCGACTTCATCCAGTTTGGCCTCGCCTTGATCGGCGCCTTGATCGTCGTCGCCTTCGCCTTGCCCGATGTCGGCGGCATCGCCGGCGTCAAGGCGACCCTAGTCGAGCGGGGGCTCGGGGACCGGCTCGACTTCATGCCCTGGTCCGATGTCGCCCAGCTGTCGATGACCACGTTCCTCGCCTACATCGGGATTCAGTGGTGGGCGTTCCGCAACACAGATGGCGGCGGTCAGTTCATCCAGCGTTTCATATCGTGTAAGACGGAGGATGACGCGCAGAAGGCGGCTTGGCTGTTCAACGTGCTGCACTACGTCGTGCGTACCTGGCCGTGGATCGTCGTGGCCCTCGTCGCCCTGATCCTCTACCCGACGCTCGCCGACCCGGAGATCGGCTACATTCAGTTGATGCTCGATTACCTGCCAGCCGGCTTGCTGGGGCTGGTGATCGCGTCGTTCCTGGCAGCGTTCATGTCGACGGTCTCGACGCTGATCAACTGGGGCGCCTCGTACATCGTGAACGACCTTTACGTGCGCTGGACACATCCCGAAGCCGGCGACACAGAGAAGGTTCTGGTGGGTCGCCTCGCGTCGGTGGTCATCGTGGCGCTGGCGGCGACCGCCGCCTTCTTCGCCCAGGACATCGGGACCGTCTTCCGCTTCATGATCGCCATCGGCACCGGGCCGGGCGCGGTGCTCATCTTGAGGTGGTTCTGGTGGCGGGTGAACGCGTGGGGCGAGCTGGCGGCGATGCTCGCTGGCATGTTGATCGCGCTGCTATCCTATTTGCCGATGTTCGGGGAGGTCGATTTCGGCCTGCGGCTGGCGGTTACGGCGTTCGGCTCCATGGCCGTCTGGCTGCCGACCATGCTATTGACGCGGCCCGAGTCGGAGGAGACGCTGGCGGAATTCTACCGGCGCACCCGGCCCGGTGGCCCCGGCTGGCGGCGCCAGCGGGAGATCACCGGCCTCGCACCGCTACAGGACCTGGACGCCGACGTGCGATCCGGGGTCCTGGGGATCGTGCTGCTGTTCGCCTTGCTGTTCGGAGTCGGGTGGCTGGTTCTCGGGTCTTGGGGGCGCGGGGCGGCCGCACTCGCTCTAGCCTGCGTGTCGTTCTTGCTGCTGGCGCGGTGGCAGAAGCGTTCACTTCGATTCAATATCCAGTAACGGACATTCACTGACCAGATAAACAAGGCCTTCTCAAGTATCAATCATCAAAACTCAAGCTCCGTTGATCAGCGAGCGCTGGAACTCGAGGCCTGCCACTTGAAGATCCTTGGGCATCTGATCACAGGTTGTTGGATAGTGGATGTTGAATTGAAGTCGTACATTGCGGCGCTGTGAGAACCGAAGCCCTTGCGAGGAGGATGAGCGTTTCGTGGCGAGTGCGAAGCTGATGCGATCGGCAAAGGTCCTTCTTCTGACAGCGGTCTGTGCCGGGTGTGCAGCCCGCGCGCCGGAGCCTCTGGGCCCGCCGCCCATACCGCCGCACAGCGGCCCGCTCGCCATCGACGTCGTCTACCCGAGGGACAGCAGCTTCATCGCGGCCCGGGACTCCAACTTCATCTTCGGCTCGGTTGGCGACGGGAGGGCGCAGCTGACGGTCAACGGTGAACGAGTACGAGTTGAATCGAACGGTGCCTTCATCGCCTGGCTGCCGGTACCGGCGTCGGCGGAGGACACGGTGGCGCGCTACGAGCTCGAGGCGACGCTGGGGACGCAGCGGGCCCGCGGAGTTCGAACCGTCTTCCTGCCCCGGCCGCTGGCGCCGTTAGCGCGCGACTCGGCGGTCATAGACGACGCTGGCGTCGTCCCCGGCGGCGCCTGGTGGGCCCAACGGGGGGAGATCGTTCCCATTCGGGTGCGCGCATCGCCGGACGCACGCGTCCGCCTGCTGCTGCCGGATGGTAATGCGGTCCCGCTCGCCGAGCTGACCACGGTCGCGGGGAGTAGCGCGGCAGCGAATTGGGCCTTCGGTAGCATCCCGACCATGGACACCGCGTCCGGCTTATACGAGGGTGAGCTGATCGCGCGGGTGCCGCTGGGGCGGGGCAGGTTGAGCCCGGGCATCCCTCCTGGACCCGCGGGCCTGCCTGAACTGACTCACTACTGCGCGCCGCCGCCGCCGGATGCCGTGGAGGTCGGCGACAGCCTGGGGGTCGCTACGGATTCGACCGGGACACCGGGGCCCGAGGCGACGGGCGCAGGGGCCATCGTGGAGGAGAAGCTCGCTGAGGCCGACGTGCCGTTGGAGTGCGCACAACTGGAGGCTATCGTCGCCGATGACACGGCGCGTTCGCCGCTGCCGCTCGATCTCTGGGTGCTGGACGGGAACGGGCCGGTGGTCGAGCTTCGCGACGAGCCGTCGGGTGTCGGCCGCGATGGTTATGTCGTCGGCCGCGCCGGGCCGGGCGCCACGACCTACTGGCAGTGGACCGACGGCGTGCGCGGCCGAGTCAGTGGTCGCCGGAACGGAGCCGTGCGCATCGCTCTCGACGGGCGGACCGAGGCCTGGGTAGCGGCGGATGAGCTAGTCTGGCTGCGCGGCGCATCGCTGGCCGAGCGGGCACACGTCGGGACGGTGAGGTTCAGCAGCGCACCCGACCGACTTCTCGTAAACGTCTCGGTGGCCGGACCCGTGCCGTATGAGATCGAGGTCGACGGCGATCGTCTCACGCTCACGCTGTACGGCGCGTACTCGAATACCGACTGGTTGCAGTACGGCCCGCGTGACCCCTTCCTGCGAGCGGCCCGCTGGGAGCAGGACGGATCCGACCGATACCTCCTGCATATCGACCTCGCGGGCCAGCCTTGGGGCTATCGCGCAGGTTATCGGCGCGGCGCGCTCGTCCTGGAGATCCGCAAGCCCCCGCCCATCGACCCGAACCATCCCCTGGCGGGTCGCTTGATCGTGGTGGACCCGGGTCATCCCCCCGCGGGTGCCACGGGACCCACCCGGCTTTACGAGGGTGAGGCCAACCTTGCCATCGCCTTCAAGCTCAAGCGGCTGCTCGAGGAAGCAGGGGCACGGCCGATCCTGACGCGCGCTGATCGGAGTGTCGTCCGGCTCTACGATCGCACTCGGTTGGCCGAGCTGCTCGATGCGGAGCTACTCATCTCGATCCACAACAACGCGCTACCCGACGGTGTGAACCCGTTCGAGCGCCACGGGACGAGCGTCTATTACTTCCAACGCCATTCCCTCGACCTGGCCCGCGCACTTCAGCAGAACCTCCTCGAGACGATGGGCCTGCGCGACCTGGGCTTCGGCCGCGCCAGCCTCGCACTCGTACGGCCTACCTGGATGCCCGCGGCGCTCACCGAGGGAGCGTTCATGATGATCCCGGACCAGGAAGCGGGGCTTAGGAGTCCGGTTTGGCAGGAAGCATACGCCAGGGGCGTACTACTCGGAATTCGCGAGTTCTTGCTCGGGGCTGCTCGTCGGTCGACGGTAGACGGTGGACGGTAGACGGTGGTTCTGGAGGTTACTGCCTACCGTTTACCGCTCACTGCCTACCGAACCACGGAGGCTGAATGAACGAAACTCACACTCCAACAATCCACCCCGACGCCTTCATCGCCCCCAACGCCACCGTCCTCGGCCGCGTGACCGTCGCGCGCGAGGCGAGCATCTGGTTCGGTTGCGTCGTCAGGGGCGATATCGAGCCCATCACCATCGGCGAGCAGACGAACATCCAGGACAATACCGTCGTCCACATCGATCCAGGCCTGCCTACCCTGATCGGCGCCCGCGTCGGTGTCGGTCACCGCTGTCTCATCCACGGCTGTGTGATCGAAGATGAGTGCCTCATCGGCATGGGCGCTACCGTCCTCAGCGGAGCCGTCATCGAGACGGGCTCCGTCATCGCCGCCGGTGCTCTCATCACCGAGGGTACCCGAGTGCCGGCTGGCTCACTCGTTGTCGGCGTGCCCGCCGAAGTCGTTCGACCGGTGGACGATGAGCTGCGCGCCCGAATCGAGCTCACCTGGCGCGACTATCTCCAGCTGGCTCGGGCTCACAAGGCGGGACTCTTTCCAGCCGCTCAGGGGTATAAGTAGTTGTAAGCAAATAGGCTAGAGCGGGGGGCCGGTTGAGCCCCGCCCCCGGGGTCGAGGTACAAAAAACCTTGACAATACGTGAGCATTCCCTATATTGGGGTCGCCGGTTGAGCGTGGCACTACATATTGTGGGCAGCACCCGTAATTCGGGACGCGAGCGGCCTCCTCCCCCCCGCCACCAGCCTGGAGGCCGGAGCGAAATCAGGTCAAATCAGCAGATAGAGTAATCCGGGAGAAGTTGGCGCGGCGGACGCGCTCAGGCCTTTTATTTCCTTAAGCACTCGCTGACAATTGCACACACAGGGGCAGAGAGGAACGGAGAGACATCGTTC